>JAPLPF010000151.1 GCA_026400325.1 Rhodobacterales bacterium | reverse complement strand
GGAGCCCCCCGATGGACCGTAACGGCATCTTCGCAGGAAGCGACCCCTTCGCGCTGGCAAGAACCTGGCTGGCCGAAGCCGAGGCGCAGGAGCCGAACGACCCAAACGCCATCGCCCTTGGCACTGTCGATGCCGACGGCCTGCCCAATGTGCGCATGGTGTTGCTGAAAGAGATCGAGACCGAGGCCTTCGTCTTTTACACCAACTACGACTCGCGGAAAGGCCAGGAGATTGCCGCCTCGGGCAAGGCCGCCTTCGTCTTGCACTGGAAATCGCTGCGTCGCCAGATCAGGGTGCGCGGCCTCACGGAACGCGAGGAGGGCCCGCAAGCCGACGCCTACTATGCAAGCCGCAGCCTGAAATCGCGTCTTGGCGCCTGGGCCAGCCGGCAATCAGAGCCGCTGTCATCGCGTGAGGCGCTGATGGCCGAGGCGGCAAAGGTCGCCGTGGCAAAGGGGCCGAATCCCCCCCGCCCGCCGTTCTGGGGAGGAATACGAATTCGTCCGGTCGAGATCGAATTCTGGGCCGACGGTGCCTTCCGGTTGCATGACCGGTTCCGCTGGTCGCGCGAAACCCCGGATGACCCTTGGTTGACCCAGCGTCTCAATCCCTAGTTTTGACACAGTTCCGGCGGAACGTGGCAATTGTAAGTGAATTTCCGCTTGAACCTGCCACAGGATTGGCAGCATGAGGCAACTTCGGGGCGCGTTCTGGGGAGAAGGCTCTACCAATGACGGAAGATGATGGGGTCATGCTTGTGGTGCATGGTCGCGTTAAATGGTTTGATCCTTCCAAGGGTTTTGGTTTCATCGTTTCAGAAGACACGGATGTCGACATCCTTTTGCACGCCAATGTCCTGCGCAATTTCGGGCAGGGGTCGGTGGCGGATGGCGCTGGCATAACGGCGCGTGTCCAAAAGACCCAGCGCGGCGTCCAGGCTGTCGAGGTTCTTCGGATTGACCCGCCGGAAAGCGTGGTCTTTCCCCTGTCCGAAGAGGCGGGCCAACTGGTCGGGGCCGATATCCTGGCGCTGGAGCTTGAACCCGCGCGGGTGAAGTGGTTCGACAAAAGCAAGGGCTTTGGCTTTGCCAACGTATTCGGCCGTGCCGAGGATGTGTTCATTCACGCCGAAGTGCTGCGCGTGTCCGGCTTTGCCGACCTCGAGGCGGGCGAGGCCGTGGCCTTGCGCATTGTCGAGGGGCGGCGCGGTCGCATGGCTGTTCAGGTCCTGTCGTGGGAAATCGCCGTGCGCGGTCAGCAATGAGACGCCGGATCCTGGCCGTGCTTGCCCTGACCCTTGGTTTGACGTCTGGCCTGACGTCCTTGGGCCTTGCCGTAACGCCCGCCCTGGCTGAGGCCGCTTGCGCCGCCGACCGGGTGGACCTGCGCTGGGACGGCGGGCGGGAAAGCTTTGCCATCGAGGTGGCCGATGACCCGGCAGAGCGCGCGCAGGGCCTGATGTTCCGCGAAAGCCTTGACCCTGCCAAAGGGATGCTTTTCGTCTATGAATCCCCGCGTCGGGCGCAGTTCTGGATGAAGAACACGCTGATTCCGCTGGACATGATCTTTGCCGATGCGACAGGCACGGTGACCCGCGTCCATGCCAACGCCGTTCCCGGCGACCTGACACCGATCGACGGCGGCGAAGGGGTGGCCTTCGTGCTTGAGATCAACGGCGGCGTTGCCGCACGGTTGGGGATCGCGCCGGGCGCAACCTTGCGCCACCCGGCCGTTCCACGTGCAACCGCCGCGTGGCCTTGCGACGGTTAAAGGCTTTTCATCGCCGGAAGTTCCCGCTAAGGGAGTGCCAGTCGGGGCGTAGCGCAGCCTGGTAGCGCGGCGGTTTTGGGTACCGTAGGTCGAGAGTTCGAATCCCTCCGCCCCGACCACTTCATTTCAGCAATGGCCTTTTCGTTTCTTTTGGGCAGCGATGGCTTGTCGCAACTGCGCCGTGCGCGCATATCTGGCGCATGACCCTGACCTTTGATCACACCTATGCCCGCAATCTGCCCGGCGCCTATCTGCGGGTTACCCCGGACGTGGCGCCAACACCGCGGCTTCTGGTCCTGAACCGGACCCTTGCGGCCGATCTCGGCATTGTTCTCAGCGACATCGATGCCGCAAGCTGGTTTTCGGGTGCGACCCTGCCCCCCGGTGCCGACCCCATTGCACAGGCCTATGCCGGGCATCAGTTCGGAGGTTTTTCGCCCCAGCTTGGTGACGGGCGCGCGCATCTTCTGGGGGAAATCCTTGCCCCCGATGGCCGACGCTTTGACCTTCAGCTGAAAGGCTCGGGCCGCACGCCGTTTTCGCGCGGCGGCGATGGCAAGGCGGCCGTTGCCCCTATGTTGCGGGAATACCTGATTTCCGAAGGCATGGCCGCGCTTGGCGTGCCCACGACCCGCGCCCTGGCCGTTGTAGCGACGGGTGAGACGGTCTGGCGCGAAACCGCCCTGCCCGGCGCCGTGCTGGCCCGGGTGGCGGCAAGCCACCTTCGCGTGGGCACCTTCCAGTTCTTCTCGGCCCGCGGCGACAAGGCGCAACTGAAAGCTCTGGCAGACTATTCCATCGCCCGGCACGACCCCGACCTTGCCGGGGCCGAAAATCCGTATCTTGCGTTTCTTGACGCCGTGATCGACCGCCAGGCCGACCTGATAGCCCGGTGGATGGGGCTGGGTTTCATCCATGGCGTGATGAACACCGACAACATGGCGATCTCGGGTGAGACGATCGACTATGGTCCCTGCGCCTTCATGGAAGGCTATGCGCCCGGCACGGTCTTTTCCTCGATCGACCATCAAGGCCGCTATGCCTATGCCAACCAGCCGCTGATTCTGGGCTGGAACCTGGCGCGCCTGGCCGAAACGCTGATCCCGCTGATCGACCGTGACCCGGACCGCGCCGTCGATCTGGCAAACGACCGCCTGCACTCCATCGCCGGTCGGTATCGAACCGCATGGACCGGGGTCATGCGCCGAAAGCTTGGACTTCTCGGCGCAGATGCGGGCGACGCTGCCCTGGCCGATGACCTGCTCACCGCCATGCAGGGGGCGGACTGGACACTGACCTTCCGCCGCCTTGCCGACCCGGCGGCCCTGCGGCCGTTGTTCACCGAATTCACCGCGATGGAGGCCTGGTTGCCGCGCTGGCAGGCCCGCACTGGTGACGGGGTGTCAACGCGCATCGCCGAGGCCAACCCCGCCGTGATCCCCCGCAACCACAAGGTCGAAGCGGCCTTGACCGCTGCGACGGCTGGCGACATGGCCCCGTTCCATGCCCTGCTTGCCGCAATCCAGCATCCCTTTGTCGAGACCGAGGCCTATATGCTGCCCGCCCCGACCGGCTTTGGCCCCCACGTCACCTATTGCGGCACATGACCCGCGTGCGGCCAGATGACAAACAAGGCCACCTGTGGGACTGTCAACCTTCGCCAAAGCCATCCCAGACATGAGGACAGGATGACCGACCGTGCCGCCTTTCTGGACCAGATCACCCTTACCCTTCGGCAAATCGAAACGGACGGACTGTTCAAGCGCGAGCGCATGATTACCGGCGCGCAGGGGGCGCATGTGGCAATCGCCGGGCGGCAGATGCTGAACCTTTGCGCCAACAACTACCTTGGCCTGGCCGACGATCCCCGGCTGATCGCCGCCGCCAGGGCCGCGATGGATGACCACGGCTTTGGCATGGCCTCGGTCCGTTTCATCTGCGGCACGCAAGACCTGCACCGTGCGCTTGAGACGCGGCTGGCCGCGTTCCTGAACCACGACGACAGCATCCTTTTCGCCGCCTGCTTCGACGCGAACGGCGGGCTTTTCGAACCGCTTCTGGGGCCGGAGGATGCGGTGATCTCGGACAGCCTGAACCATGCCTCGATCATCGACGGCATCCGGCTTTGCAAGGCCAGGCGCTACCGCTATGCCAATTCCGACATGGCTGACCTAGAGGCGCAGCTGCAGCAGGCCCGCGCCGATGGCGCGCGGTTCATCCTGATTGCCACCGATGGCGTCTTTTCGATGGATGGCTATTTCGCCAGACTGCCGGAAATCCGCGCCCTTGCCGATGCTCATGGCGCGATGGTCATGGTGGACGACTGCCACGCCACGGGTTTTACCGGGCCGCAAGGCCGTGGCACGCCAGCGCGGGCGGGGGTGCAGGTTGACCTCTTGACCGGCACGCTGGGCAAGGCACTTGGCGGCGCGCTTGGCGGCTATATTGCGGGCCCCCAGCCGGTGATCGACCTTCTGCGCCAACGCGCGCGGCCCTATCTCTTTTCGAACGCCTTGCCGCCTGCGGTGGTGGGGGCAGCCCTTGCGGCGCTGAACATCGTCGAGGCGGCCGATGACCTTCGCGCGCAGCTTGCAGCCAATGCCGACTACTGGCGCGCAGGCCTGACTGACGCGGGCTTTACCCTTCTTCCCGGAGAACACCCGATCATCCCGGTGATGCTGGAGGACGCGAAACTCGCCCAAGCCATGGCCGCTGACCTTTACCAGCGCGGCGTCCATGTCGCCCCCTTCTTCTTTCCCGTCGTGCCGAAAGGCGCCGCACGCATCCGCACGCAGATGAATGCGGCGTTTACCCGCGACGACCTCGACTTTGCACTTTCGGCCTTCCATGCGGCGGGCAAGGCAACCGGAGTTCTGGCATGACAAACGAGATGAAAGCCCTGGTGAAGGCCCGTCCCGAACCGGGCCTCTGGATGGAAACCCGCCCGGTGCCCGAGATCGGCCCAGACGATGTCCTCATCAGGATCAACAAGACCGGCATCTGCGGCACGGACATCCACATCTGGAACTGGGACGACTGGGCGCAACGGACGGTCCCCGTGCCTCTTGTCACCGGCCACGAATTCGCGGGTGAAATTGTCGAGATCGGGAAGAACGTCGAAGGCCTGAGCATTGGCCAGCGCTGCTCGGGCGAGGGACATCTGATCGGCAAGACCAGCCGCCAAAGCCGGTCGGGCAAGTTCCACCTTGACCCTGAAACCCGGGGAATCGGCGTCAACGAACCCGGGGCCTTTGCCCAGTACCTGCGGCTTCCCGCCTTCAACGTCGTCTCCCTGCCCGACGCGATAGATGACGAGATCGGCGCGATCCTTGACCCGCTTGGCAACGCGGTCCACACCGCCCTCAGCTTCGACCTCATCGGCGAGGACGTGCTGATCACCGGCGCCGGTCCCATCGGAATCATGGCGGCCGCCGTCGCGCGGCACGTCGGGGCGCGGCATGTGGTGATTACCGACATCAACCAGGCGCGCCTCGATCTTGCGGCGCAGGTGGCGGACGTGGTGCCGGTGAATGTGGCGACCACTGACCTGCGGTCGGTCTATCCCAGCCTCAAGATGGCGCAGGGTTTCGACGTGGGGATGGAGATGTCCGGCAGCCAGCAGGCCCTTGACCAGATGGTGGAACACATGGTCATGGGCGGGCGCATCGCAATGCTGGGCATCCCGCCCGGCAAGTCGCCGGTCGACTGGTCCCGCATCGTCTTCAAGGCGATCACCATCAAGGGTGTCTATGGCCGCGAGATCTTCGAGACCTGGTACAAGATGATCGCGATGCTGGAAAACGGTCTCGACATCCGGCGTGTGATCACCCACCGCTTTGCCGTTGACCAGTTTGTCGCCGGGTTCGACGCCATGCGTTCGGGACTGTCCGGCAAGGTGGTTCTGGATTGGGGCTGAGCGCAGGCTATGGCCGTGATCCCGGCCCCGAAATCGCCTTGCCTTCTGCAAGCCGGTTGCGACACGTTGTTTTCGGGCTGAAGGGAGCATCGAAGTCATGAGTTTACCGGTTGACGGTGCAGGCACAACGCAAGTCGGGGTTGGGTCGGGTTCAGGTCTGATCACGCCCGTTCTGCTGGCGGGCGGGACCGGCACCCGGCTTTGGCCAGTGTCGCGGGCGCGATTCCCGAAACAGTTCGCCCCGCTTCTGGGTGATGAAAGCCTGTTCCAGGCCGCGGTCTGCCGCTTTTCAGGCCCCGACTTTGCGCCGCCCCTGGTCGTCACGGGTGAAGATTTCCGGTTCATCGTCGCCGAACAGATGGCCGCGTCCGGTATCGCCCCGCAGACCCTGATGATCGAGCCGGAAGGCCGCAACACGGCACCCGCAGCGGTTGCAGCCGCAGTCATGCTGGCCAGGACCGAACCCGAAGCCCTGATGGTGATTGCACCCTCAGACCATCTCATTCCCGACGCGCAAGCCTTTCGCACCGCCATCGCGCTTGGCGTGGCAGCCGCACGGGACGGCAGGATCGTGACGTTCGGAATTCAACCGACCCGGGCGGAAACCGGCTATGGCTGGCTGGAGTGCGGTTCGACCAGCCACCCCGGAGTGGAAGAACTGATCCGCTTTGTCGAAAAGCCCCAGGCCGATGTGGCAGAGGTGCTGCTGGCCAATCCGCGGTTCCTGTGGAACGCCGGGCTGTTCCTGTGCCGTGCCGACGTGCTGCTTGCCGCCGCACAAGACCATGCGCCGTTGGTGCTGGCCGCCGCGACTGCAGCCGTAGAGGGCGCGAAGGCCGACCTTGGCTTTGTCCGGCTGTCTGCCCTGCCGTGGGCCGACGCGCCGGGCATCTCGATCGATCACGCGATCATGGAACGGGCATCGAACCTTTCGGTCGTGCGCTTTGACGGGCGCTGGACGGACCTTGGGTCCTGGGCCGCGGTCTTTGACGAAGCGACGCAGGATGGCCACGGCAATGTCCTTCAGGGGCGGGCGACGGCGATTGACTGTGAAAACACGCTTCTGCGGTCAGATACGGATGCGGTCGAACTGGTGGGGATCGGGCTGAGGAATCTGATAGCCGTGGCCACCAAGGACGCGGTGCTGGTGGCCGACATGGGCGCGTCCCAGTCGGTCAGGCTTGCCGTCGATGCCCTCAAAACCCGCGCTGCCCCGCAAGCTACAGCATTTCCGCGCGATCTTCGGCCCTGGGGGTGGTTCGAAACCATCGGTGCGGGCGACCGCTTTCAGGTCAAGCGCATCCATGTCCATCCAGGTGCCGCGCTGTCCCTGCAATCGCACATGCACCGCGCGGAACACTGGGTAGTCGTGCAGGGAACGGCGCGGGTCACAGTCGGCGAGAAGGTCAGCCTGATCGCCGAAAACCAGTCGATCTATGTGCCCCTGGGCGAGGTACATCGCCTGGAAAACCCCGGCCGTGTGCCGATGGTGCTGATCGAGGTGCAAACCGGCACCTATCTGGGCGAAGATGACATCATCCGCTACGAAGACCGCTACGCACGGAAGTGACAGGATTTCTTCAAGGAAATCCGCCGAATCCTTTGAAGGATCCTTGCTGTCTGGCTAAGGTTTGAATGGACTGCCCGGCGGTTTACACCGCCTCCGGCATCGGTGATAACGCTTGCGACACGCCCGAAGGGTCCGGCCATATGCTCCTGTTGATCGACAACTACGACAGCTTTACCTACAACCTCGTCCACTATCTGGGCGAGCTTGGTGCCGACGTCGTCGTCAGGCGCAACGACGCGCTTGAGGTCCAGGATGTGATCGCGATGGCTCCCGAAGTCATTGTCCTGTCCCCCGGTCCCTGCGACCCTGCGGCTGCGGGGATTTGTCTGCCACTGACCAAGGCTGCCGCGTCAGCGAACATCCCGCTTTTGGGGGTCTGCCTTGGTCACCAGACCATCGGCGAGGCTTTCGGTGGCAAGGTTGTGCGTTGCCACGAGATTGTTCACGGCAAGATGGGGACGATGCACCATTCCGGCGCGGGTGTCTTTCGTGGCCTGCCCTCGCCCTTTCAGGCGACGCGCTACCACAGCCTTGTGGTGGAACGCGCAAGCCTTCCGGCCGAGCTTGAGGTTACTGCATGGCTGGAGGACGGCACGATCATGGGCCTGCGCCACCGCCACCACCTGATCGAAGGCGTGCAGTTCCACCCCGAAAGCATCGCGTCCGAGCACGGCCACCAGCTTTTGCGCAACTTCCTTGACGAAGCCCGCACCCGCGTGCCGGCATGAGCGATGTGCTGAAGCCGCTGATCGGCATCGCCGCCAGCCGACCCCTGACCCGGGATGAGGCAGAGGCTGCCTTTGGCGCCCTGTTCGAAGGCCAGGGCACACCGGCGCAGATGGGTGGATTTCTCATGGCCCTGCGCACCCGGGGCGAGACGGTGGACGAATACACTGCTGCCGCCACTGTCATGCGATTAAAGTGCAACCCGGTGCGCGCGCCCGAAGGCGCCATGGACATCGTCGGCACCGGGGGCGACGGCAAGGGCACGCTGAACATCTCGACCGCCACGGCCTTTGTGGTTGCTGGCGCGGGCGTGATCGTGGCCAAGCACGGGAACCGCAACCTCAGTTCCAGGTCCGGCGCAGCCGATGCGCTGACCGAACTGGGCCTGAACGTGATGGTCGGCCCGGACGTGGTGGAACGGTGCCTGGCCGAGGCCGGGATCGGCTTCATGATGGCCCCGATGCACCACCCTGCGATCCGCCATG
>JAPLPF010000141.1 GCA_026400325.1 Rhodobacterales bacterium | reverse complement strand
TCACGATGCTCACGCCTCGACCTCCAGCACGTCCGACCTTGCCGCAAGGGCAAGCAGCACACGGTCAGCCATGTTCTCGACCGACAGGTCGGGTGCCGCATCGACGATCACGTCGGCCATGGCGTAGTGCGGCAAGCGGGCCTCGTAAAGTGCCCGCAACGTTTCGCGCGGGTTCGGCGTGCGCAAAAGCGGTCGTGTCGTCTTGTGGCGGACGCGCTGCCACAGCAAATCCAGATCGGCACGCAGCCAGACCGAAATGCCCGCATCATGGATCATTTGCCGGTTTGCGGCAGCCAGAAACGCACCTCCGCCCGTCGACAACACGCAAGGTGTCCCGCGCAAGAGCCGTGCAATCACCTCGGCTTCGCGCGCCCGGAAGAAGGCTTCGCCATCACGCTCGAAAATCTCGGCAATGCTGCGGTCGGCGGCGCGCACGATCTCTTCGTCAGAATCGCGAAACTCGACCCCAAGGCGGTGCGCAAGGGCGGTGCCAACCGCTGTCTTGCCCGCCCCCATCATCCCGACCATCACGACCGTTTTCGCCAAATGCACCATTGTCGCGCCGCACCCCACGCGCCATAGCGGCAGGGTGCCGCCCAAAGGGAAAAGTTTCCCCCTCAATGGCGTGAAGTTTCGCCGAATGCTATATACATTTGCAAGGCCGTTCTCCCCGGCGGTCAACTTGACATTTGCGGGGTGCAAGATGATCAGACGGGCAAACCGGTTCGGCGGAAAAGGGTGAGGTAGGGCAAGTGTTGGGTCGGATAATCAAGTCGCTCGCTGTGCTGGTCGTGCTCGCTTGCATCGCATTGGTTGCTTACGCGTATCTGGGGGATCTCGACCCGGTTCAAAGCGAGATGAAGAAGCCCGTGGTGTTGAATGCGGACTAGTGTCTGGGCTGTTCCTCTGTTTCTGATGGGCGCTGATCCGGCGCTGGCACAAGAGGGCGGTCCTCTTTCGGCCATCGACTGGCTGTCGCAATCAGTGGCAACTTCAGCAGCGGTGGATACGGGTGGTCTGGCGATGGCCATCGACGAGCCTCCGGTCACCGCTGACGGCGGCGCCCTGCCCGAACCGGTATCCACGTCGCAGCTTGACGGGCCGGCGCCGGATGCGGTGGGGCTGATTCCGCCCATGGTCTCGGGCCTGCCGCGCGATCTTTGGGGTGCGGGCCGGACGCTTGAAATTGCGGAACGGCTGGTCGCGCATCCCGATGATGACCTGCCCGCGTTGCGGCAATTGTTCCTGACGATTCTTCTGGCCGAGGTCGCAGCGCCTGCCGATGCGGCCGGCAAGGGTGAACTTCTGCGGGTCAGGATCGACAAGCTTCTGGCGCTTGGCGCGCTGGAGCAGGCGGCGGCGCTGATCGAAGCGGCGGGGGCCACGACACCGGAAATGTTTCGCCGGGCTTTCGACGTGGCCCTGCTGACCGGAGCCGAGGATCGCGCCTGTGACGCGATGAGCGCCGCACCCCATCTTGCCCCGACTGTGCCTGCCAGAATCTTCTGTCTGGCCAGGTCAGGCGACTGGGACACCGCCGCCTTGACACTGCATAGCGCCAAGGCTGTGGGCGAAATCAGCGAAGATCAGGCGACCCTCCTGGCGCGGTTCCTTGACCCGGATCTTTTTGAAGGCGATCCGGTTCCGCCTGCGCCGAACCCGGTCACTCCGCTGGACTGGAAAATGTATGAAGCCATCGGCGAGCCTCTGGCCACGGAAGGTTTGCCGATTGCATTTTCCTATGCCGAGATTGGCCCCAAGGCCGGTTGGAAAGCGCAGATCGAGGCTGCCGAGCGCCTGACGCGCGGCGGCACCATCGCCCCGAACATGATCCTTGGGCTTTACACCGAGCGTGACCCCGCAGCGTCAGGCGGGGTCTGGGACCGTGCGGATGCGTTTCAGAAGTTCGAAAAGGCCCTGAAGTCCGGCGATGCCGGCCAGATCGGTGCGGCCTTGACCGTCGTGTGGGCGCGCATGCAGGAAGCCGAGCTTGAAGTGCCTTTCGCGGTTCTCTTTGGAAAGGCGCTGATCGATGTTCCGCTGCAAGGCGAAGCGGCGGCAATCGCACTTCGGGTAGCGCTTCTTTCGCCGTATCTGGACTCGGCGGCGCAACGAATGAAGCCGAATGGGCAAGTCGAGGCCTTCCTGCTGGGTCTGGCGCGCAACGACGTGACAGGACTGGCGCCCCCCGACAGCCTTGGACGCGCCATCGCAGCCGCCTTCCGTAGCCCGGCATTGCCGGAAGAAGGCAACAGACTGTTGCAGGAAGATCGAAAGGGCGAGGCGATCCTTGTTGCAATCGACAGCATTGCCCGTGGCGTGCAGGGCGATCTGCGCGGGGTGACCGAAGGACTGTCGCTGTTGCGTGCCGCCGGACTGGAGGGCGTCGCAAGGCGGACAGCGCTGGAACTGATGATCCTGGAACGGCGAGGCTAAGCCGTGCCGGGTGCCGAAGCCAGCCGCTGGATCGCAACCTTTCTTGACGCTTGTGCGGCCGAACTGGGCACGGCACGGAACACGCGCCTGGCCTATGGGCGCGACCTGGCCGACTTTGCGGACTGGCTGGCCCGGCATGGCCTTGACTTTGCCGGCGCCGAACGCACGGCGGTGGAAGACTATCTGGTCCATTGCGATGCCATCGGGCTGTCAAAGGCCACCCGGGCGCGGCGTCTGTCGTCAATTCGCCAGCTTTTCCGCTTTGCCTTTGAAGAAGGCTGGCGTCCGGACAACCCGGCCTTACGCCTGACCGGCCCGGGCAAGGCGACATCCTTGCCAAAGACATTGACCGAGGACGAAGTCATTCGGCTGATCGACTCTGCCGGGGCCAGGGGGCGAACCCCCGCGGATCGGCTGCGCAACAGGGCGCTTCTGGAACTGCTCTACGCGACCGGACTGCGGGTCAGTGAACTTGTCGGACTGCCGCTTGCCGCCGTGCGGGGTGATCCCAAGATGATCCTTGTGCGCGGCAAGGGCGACCGGGAACGGATGGTGCCGCTGTCCGCCCCGGCAAGGGCGGCGGTCGGGGCCTGGCTTGCCCACCGCGATGCGGCAGACGAGACATCTCGACTGGCCGGACGCCCCCAGTCGCGCTTTCTATTTCCGGGCGAAGGGCGCGAAGGACATCTGACCCGACAGTACTTTCATGCCTTGATCAAGGACATGGCCGTCGAGGCGGGGATTTCGCCGGCTCGGGTGACCCCGCATGTCCTGCGCCATGCCTTTGCGACACATCTTCTGGCCAATGGCGCCGACCTGCGGGTGATCCAGACGCTGCTTGGCCATGCCGACATAGCGACCACTGAAATCTATACGCACGTTCTGGACGATCACCTCAGAAATCTGGTGCTTACCCATCACCCGCTTGCCCGCAAGGGCTGAACCTTTCGTAGGACCTGATGCCCGAACAGACCCTGGATACGGCCTTCTGGCTGACCTGCGCCGCGATCTTGGTGCTGCTTGTGCTTTCCGCCTTCTTCTCAGGCTCAGAGACGGCGCTGACGGCTTCGTCGCGGTCGAAGTTGAAGGCGCAGGCGGATCGGGGATCGCGCGGGGCGGTCAGTGCGATGAAGGTGACCGAAGACCGCGAGCGCATGATCGGCGCGCTGCTTCTGGGCAACAACATCGTCAACATCCTGTCCGCCTCACTGGCAACCGCGCTGTTGACCCGGATGTTTGGTGACAGCGGGGTGGCTTTGGCCACTTTCGCGATGACAGCGCTTGTTCTGGTCTTCGGCGAGGTGATGCCGAAGACCGTCGCCATCACCTTTCCCGAGCCCGTTGCAACCCGCGTGGCCCCCATCGTCCGGGTGTTGATCCTGTTGTTTTCGCCAATCGTGTCCCTGGTTCGCATCCTGGTGCGGGGAATCTTGCGCCTGTTCGGACTGAAGGCGGATGAGGGCAGCGCGATGCTGGCCTTGCGCGACGAAATTGCCGGAGCCATCGCCCTTGGCCACTCGGAAGGGGCTGTGGAAAAGGCGGACCGTGACCGCCTGCTTGGTGCGCTGGACCTCAGCCACCGGACCGTTGACGAAATCATGCGACATCGTCGTCAGGTCGAGATGATCGACGCCGATCTGCCGCCCGGCGAGATCATCACGCGGGTCCTTGCCTCCTCACACACCCGGCTGCCGATCTTTCGTGGCAGCGATGACAACATTCTGGGCGTGGTGCATGCCAAGGACCTTCTGCGTGAGGTGGACCGGCTGGTCAGGGGGGAAGACGGCTCGGTCGCAGGGATAGACGCCCTCGACATCGTGAAGGTGGCGATGAAGCCGTACTTCATCCCCGACACCACCTCGCTTGACGAACAGATGCGCGAGTTTCTGGCCCGGCGCACCCATTTTGCGCTGGTGGTGGACGAATACGGCACGCTTCAGGGGCTGATCACCCTGGAGGATATTCTGGAAGAGATCGTCGGCGACATCACCGATGAATTCGACGTCGTCCACAAGGATTCCGGCATGACGTTGAGTGAGGACGGCAGCTACCTGATCGACGGCGCGATGACGATCCGGGATCTCAACCGCGCGACCGACTGGCGGCTGCCGGATGACGAAGCGAACACCATCGCGGGGCTGGTGATCCATGAAGCGCAGATGATCCCGAACGAAGGCCAGGTCTTCAGCTTTCACGGCTTCCGTTTCGAGGTCATCGGGAAGCGCGAGAACCGGATCACCAAGCTCAAGCTGCGCCCGTTGTAGGGGCGGTGCCCCCCCCCGGCCCCGACGATCCGCCCGTGCCATTCCGAAAATGCAGATGAGGCATGCCAGACGGCACATCTGCGAGGGTCGGTTTTGCTTTGACCCTTCAAAGTCCGATGGTGTAAGGGTGGTTTAACGTTGAACCATCCCGCCTGCATTGTCTTTGCCGGCGGGTGCAAAGCCCCTGGGAGGAACCCGATGGCCAGGAAGCCCGACGCGAAACCGAATGTTTCGAAGGACGACCTACTGAAGTATTACCGCGAAATGCTGTTGATCCGCCGCTTTGAGGAAAAGGCGGGTCAGTTGTACGGCATGGGCCTGATCGGCGGGTTTTGCCACCTTTACATCGGTCAGGAAGCGGTGGTCGTGGGTCTGGAGGCCGCGACCAAGGCAGGCGACAAGCGCGTCACCAGCTACCGCGACCACGGCCACATGCTGGCCTGCGGGATGGACCCCAAGGGCGTGATGGCCGAACTGACCGGGCGGAGCGGGGGCTATTCCAAAGGCAAGGGTGGCTCGATGCACATGTTCTCGAAAGAGAAGCATTTCTACGGCGGGCACGGAATTGTCGGCGCACAGGTGCCCCTGGGGGCGGGCCTTGCCTTTGCCGACAAGTATCTTGGCAATGACAACGTGACCTTCACCTATTTCGGCGACGGGGCGGCGAACCAGGGCCAGGTCTACGAGACTTACAACATGGCCGAACTTTGGGCGCTGCCGGTCATTTTCGTCATTGAAAACAATGGCTATGCAATGGGTACGTCGGTGAAACGCTCCACCAAGTCCACCACCCTTTTCGGCCGGGGACTGGCCTATGGTATTCCGGGCGAACAGGTTGACGGGATGGACGTGCTGGCGGTCAAGGCTGCGGGCGAGAAGGCGGTGGCGCACTGCCGGGCCGGGAATGGCCCCTACATTCTGGAAATGATGACCTACCGCTATCGCGGACATTCGATGTCGGACCCGGCCAAGTACCGCACGCGCGAAGAGGTCGAGAAGATCAAGACCGAGAAGGACTGCATCGAACATGTGCGCGACTTGCTGATCCAGGCCGGCCTTGCCTCGGACGAAGAGCTGAAGGCCATCGACAAGGACATCAAGGCGATCGTGAACGAATCGGCGGAATTCGCCAAGGAAAGCCCAGAGCCGGACCTGTCCGAGCTTTGGACGGACATCACGGTCTGAGGGGGATAGATCATGGCAACCGAAATTCTGATGCCCGCACTGTCCCCCACCATGGAGGAAGGCACGCTGGCCAAATGGCTGGTGAAAGTGGGCGACACGGTCAAGTCCGGCCAGATCCTGGCCGAAATCGAGACCGACAAGGCCACGATGGAATTCGAGGCAGTTGACGAAGGTATCGTCGGCAAACTTCTGATCGCCGAGGGCACGGCAGGTGTGAAAGTGAACACCCCCATCGCGGTGCTGGTGGAGGACGGCGAAAGCATGTCGGCCGCCCCTGCCCCGGCGGCTTCACCGGCGGCTTTGGCAGTTCCGGCGCCAGCCGCGTTGGAGAGTCGGGCTGAAGCCCGACCTATACCTGTTGCGACGAGGGGCTGGCCGCACGCCGACCTGCCCGAAGGACCGACCAAGACGATGACAGTCCGCGAGGCGCTGCGCGAGGCGATGGCCGAAGAAATGCGTGCGGATCCGACGGTTTTCCTCATGGGAGAGGAAGTGGGCGAGTATCAAGGTGCCTACAAGATTTCACAGGGGCTTCTGGACGAGTTCGGGCCGCGCCGTGTGGTTGATACGCCAATCACCGAAATGGGATTTGCCGGGATCGGCGTTGGCGCGTCCTGGGGTGGGCTGAAGCCGATCGTCGAGTTCATGACCTTCAACTTCTCGATGCAGGCGATCGACCACATCCTGAACTCGGCGGCCAAGACGCTGTACATGTCGGGCGGCCAGATGGGCAGTCCGATGGTGTTCCGGGGCCCGAATGGCGCTGCGGCGCGGGTTGGTGCCCAGCATAGCCAGGACTATTCCGCCTGGTATGCCGCCATCCCGGGGTTGCGGGTCTGCATTCCCTATTCGGCAGCGGATGCGAAGGGATTGCTGAAGACCGCCATTCGCGACCCGAACCCGGTGATCTTCCTTGAAAACGAGATCATGTACGGGCGCAGTTTCGAAGTGCCCGTGGACCCAGATTTCACGGTGCCATTCGGCAAGGCAAGCATCCTGCGCGAAGGCAAGGATGTGACGATTGTCAGCTTCGGCATCGGCTGCGCCCATGCGCTGGCGGCGGCGGAAGAGCTGGCCAAGGACGGGATCAGCGCCGAGGTGATCAACCTGCGTACGCTGCGGCCCATCGACTATGACACGGTGCTGGCATCGGTGATGAAGACCAACCGGTGCGTGACGGTGGAAGAAGGTTTCCCGGTGGGGTCCATCGGTGACCACATCGCCAGCACGATCATGCAGCGCGCGTTCGACCATCTGGACGCGCCGGTCATCACCTGCACCGGCAAGGACGTGCCGATGCCCTATGCCGCGAACCTTGAAAAGTACGCGCTGATCACTCCGGCGGAAGTCGTGAGTGCCGTCAAATCCGTCTGCTACCGGTAGGAGGGGACAATGGCTGTTCAAATTCTGATGCCCGCGCTGTCCCCGACGATGGAAGAGGGGACGCTTGCCAAGTGGCTGGTCAAGGAGGGGGATGCGGTCAAGTCGGGCCAGATCCTGGCCGAGATCGAGACCGACAAGGCGACGATGGAGTTCGAAGCGGTCGACGAGGGGATCGTCGGCAAGCTTCTGGTCGCCGAGGGCACGGCTGGGGTGAAGGTGAACACTCCCATCGCGATGCTGCTGGAGGACGGCGAGGATGCCTCGGCTGCTGCGGCGGCACCAAAGGCGGAAGCGCCGAAGGCTGCGGCAGCGGTCGCAGCCGCCCCTGTGGTGACGGAAAGCCGGGCTGAAACCCGGCCTGCGGTAGCGGCATCGGGCGGTGCGAGGGTATTTGCCTCGCCTCTGGCGCGGCGGATCGCCAGGGAAAAGGGCGTGGACCTGGGGTCTGTGAAGGGCTCGGGTCCGCATGGCCGGATCGTGCGGGCGGATGTCGAGGGCGCGCAAGCCGGTGCGGCGAAGCCGGTGGCAAGCGTCGCGGCGGCGGCCCCTGCCCCTGTGGCTGCAACGAAACCGGCTGCGGGCGGGATGCCGACCGGCATGGCGACCGAGACGGTG
>JAPLPF010000190.1 GCA_026400325.1 Rhodobacterales bacterium | reverse complement strand
TCAAGCGCCGCCATCCGGCCGGCCTCTTGCAGACGGCCCTCGGCGCTGATCGCGCCATCGGCGGGTTCGGGCGCGGCGTCAAGCGCGACCTGGCCCCGCCTGCGCCGCGACCTTTGCCGGTCGATGCACAGGTTGGTGGCGACCCGGTAGGCCCAGGTCGTCACCCTGGTTTCGCCCTGCCGCCAGTCGGGCGCCATGCGCCAAAGTCGCAGCATGGTTTCCTGCGCCACATCCTCGGCCTCGGCGCGGTCGCCGCCCAGCATACGGGCGGCGTATGCCATCACGCGCGGCGTGATCCGACGGGTCAACGCAAGCGCCGCAGAGCGGTCTCCATTGGCATAGAGCACCAGCAGCGCCTCGTCCGAGGGATCACGTGTCGCGTCGTATGCCATGGTCATCCTGCGGCAGGTCTAGCCTGTCCCGCGAGCGGGACAAAGGCCCTTCAGTTGAACCAGCCGCCCATGCCGCCACCCATGTTGCCATGCTTGCGCTTGCCGCGATGCTCGGCCATCTGGTCCATGGCGGCATCGACTTCGGCTTTCGAGATTGCACCGTCGTTGTCGGTGTCAATGCGGGCAAACATCCCTTCCATCGGGCCATCGCCCATCTCGTCGGCCGACAGGCTGCCGTCGCCGTTGTTGTCCATCCGCTCGATCATCCGGGCGCTGCGGTTGGCCATGGTTTCGGCCATCCGGGCCATATGCTGGGCGGACAGCTCATCCGCGCTCAGCATCCCGTCGCTGTTGGTGTCGGCGGCGGTGAACATTGCGGCGCGGTGGGCGGCCAGTTCGGCTTCGGTCACCTTGCCGTCACTGTCGGCGTCGATGGTGTCGAACATCTCGATCATCATCCCGCCCCGGCCTTCGTGACCGCCCATCCCTTCCATGCCGCCCATCCCTTCCATTCCGCCCTGGCCCATGTCGGCCATCGCAGTCGAGGTCAGGCCCGAGGCAAGGACAGCGCCGACCAGGGCAAGCGCGGCAACAGCGGTCTTCTTCGGTGCAGACATCTTCTCATCTCCTGTTCGGGGTCGTGTTTTCGACCCATCTGCCCTGTCACACGGCGCACTTGCCCTATTCCGTCGCGAAATCTTGCGGCATCGGGACACAGTCCGCTGCTGGCCCCTGTTGCCTGACCGGGTCAGACGCTATGGTGCGGTTTGACGTGCCGGTCCCGGCTGGCGCGCCTGACATGTGGAAAGCTGCACGATGACCCAAGCCACGTTCGCCCCGCCCCAGCCCGTTGCCGTTTCGTCAGAGGGGGCCGACGAAGACCGCCCCGTTCGTCCCGCACTTCTGCGCGGTTGGCGGCGGCGCTGTCCGAACTGTGGTGCCGGCCCGATGATGCGCGGCTATCTGACCGTGCGCGACGGCTGCCCGGTCTGCGGCGAAGCGCTGCATCATCAGCGCGCCGATGATGGCCCGGCGTACCTGACCATCCTGATCGTCGGTCACGTTCTGGCGCCGGTCCTGCTGTTCAGCTTTACCCGGTGGGAGCCTGACCCCTTGCCCTTTGCGGTGGCGCTGTCGGTAGGGACAGTTGCGCTTTCGCTGTATCTTCTGCCCAGGCTGAAGGGCGCGATGGTGGCCCTGCAATGGGCCAAGCGCATGCACGGCTTTGGCGGCCAGCCCGATGTCTGAAGCGATCCGCCCCGCCGCGACGATGATCCTTGTTCGGGCGGCAACCGGTGGGCCGCAGGTTCTGATGGGCCAGCGCGGCGCGGGGGCGGTGTTCATGCCATCAAAGTTTGTCTTTCCCGGTGGCGGGGTTGACCCGGCCGACCATGCGGACCCCCGCGAGGGGTACCTGCGCCCCGATTGCGACCGCCGACTGGCTGCGATGGTTCCCGATGGGGCGCCCTTGCCAGGCGCAGTCGTCGCCGCCTGCCTGCGCGAACTGACCGAGGAAACCGGCCTTGGCTTTGGCGATCCTGATCCAGGTGCCCTGCGCTTTGTCTTTCGCGCGATCACCCCGCCCGGCAGGTCGCGCCGCTTTGACGCACGGTTCCTGATGGCCGACGCATCGGCGCTTGCCGGGGATGCCGACGATTTCACTGCCGCCAGCGGTGAGCTTGCGCATCTGTCCTGGCTGTCCCTGCCCGAGGCGCGCGCCCTGGACCTGCCCTTCATCACCGAGGTGGTGCTGGCCGAGGTTGCAGCCCTAGTGGCGGGCAGCGACCAGCCCGGGGTGCCGTTCTTCGACAACTCCGGCGACACCCCGCAGTTCCGCCGCATCGTCTGACCGCTGCGCTCCACCCTTGTCGACCGGAAAGATCGGATGCGGCACCGGGTCCTTGGCGCGAAACAGGAAGGCGCGGAAGATCTCGGCATAGCTGCGATAGCTGTAGCCGTCGTTGCGCCGCAGATAATGGTCGCGGTTGTTGAAATACAACGCAGGCAGCCGGTACCACGCGGTTGCCGGGTGCATGTGATGCACGACGTGGAAGTTGTTGTTCAGAAACAGCAAGGACAGCGGTCCTCTGCTTTCGATGACGACGGTCCGGGCCCGCGCCGCATCATGCGCGCGGTGTTCCAGATAGGTGCGGATCTTCAGCAGGCTCCAGCCCAGATAGGCCGCCAGAAGGTAGGCCCAGACTGGCAAGGTGCCAACCGCTGCAAGCCACCAGATGACCGGCAGCAACCCGGCAAGGTGAAGACCCCATGCCAGCAGCACCCGCCGGTCCCCCCGCAGGGCAAGCCGGACATCCAGCGCCAGCAGCGCCCATAGTGAGAGTGCGGGCCCGATCAGCATCCGCCCGAAAAGCGTGTTGTTGAACCGCAGGCCTGCGCGCTTTGCCCCCGAAAGCCGCGCCCAGACCGCCGGATCGACAAAGTTCGACTCCGGGTCGTCATAGGGGTCGGTCAGCGCCGGGTCGAAGTGGTGCTGCAGGTGCAGGTCCTTGAAGCGCAGGTAGGGCACAAAGACCGTCAGGCCGGGAAAGACCAGCGCCTCGGACAGACGCTGTGACCGGAACGGGTGGCCGTGCAGGACCTCATGCGTCAAGGACGAATACTGCGCGATGGCAAGGGCGGCGACCAGAACGGCAAGAACCGGCGAGATCGGCCAGAGCAAGGTGGTCGCGACCCCCCATAGGGCATAGGTTACGGCAACCACGATCAGCGTCGGCCATTCGATGGCCCGGTATTCTGTGGTCAAGGTGTTGCTCGATCAGCTGAATTTTGCCTGAGTCTAACAAAGCCTGCCGAAGTCTGTAATTCGGGATATTGTAGCGTGAAACCAACGAATGTTGTATAAACAAAACGCATGATGGAAAAACTCGACAAACGCGACCGCGCCCCGGTCTTTCGCACCCGCCTGGCTGAGGCGATGGCGGCGCGTGGGGTGACCCAGGCCGCCCTCGCGCGGCAGACCGGGGTGGACCGCTCGACCATTTCGGCGCTCTTGCAGCCGGGAACGCGGCTGCCGAACGCCCAGCTTGCCGCCGACTGCGCCGGTGCGCTGGGGATCAGCGCCGACTGGCTTTTGGGTCTTTCGGGGCGGCCCGAACCAATTGCCGACCTGCTGGCCGCCTCGCTTACGCTGACCGAAGCGCCCCGTGCCTTGATCGACGAGCGTATCTTCGCCTGGCATCAGGAGGCGGCGGGCTACAAGATCCGCCATGTCCCCGCGACGCTGCCGGACATGCTGAAGATCCGGGCGATGGTGGAATGGGAATACACCCCGCAACTGGGCCGGACGGCGGAACAGGCAATCGGTGCGTTCGAGGACCGCTTGCGCTGGATGCGCGGGGCGGGGTCGGACTATGAGATTGCGCTGCCAGTGCACGAGTTGACGGCCTTCGCCACGGCAAGCGGTTACTACGAAGGTCTGCCCGCTGACCTGAGGCTGAAGCAATTGCAGCACCTGATCGCCCTTTGCGACCAGCTATACCCGTCGCTGCGGCTGTGCCTGTTCGATGCGCGCAAGCTGTTTTCCGCCCCGATCACCATTTTCGGCCCGCAACTGGCGGTGATTTACGTCGGGCGGCACTACCTCGCGTTCCGCGATTCCGCGCGGGTCGAGACGATCACCCAGCATTTCGACACCCTGGTGCGCGAGGCCGAGATTGGCGCCCGCGACATGCCGGCCCATCTGCGAACATTGTGCAAGCGCGTGGCGTGATCGGTCAGAACGGCTGCAGCCGGCCGGTTGCATAACCGTTGAAGTCGAAGATCTCGGCCGCTGCCGCCAGCCGGTCGGGCGCAATCGCGCCCCGGTCAAGGACAAAGCCGAACTGGCCGGACGGCGTGCCGATGGCCAGCGTCCGATAGCCGCTGTCGACCCAGAGGACCCACCAGTCCTCGGTGCCGCCGACCGACAGCCGTCCTGGCCCGACCGGGCGGGCAACCACGTCAATCGCCTGCGCCTTGCCGTCCAGGCAAAGTGAGCCCTTGACGGCCAGTCCGGTCGCAATGGGGGTCACCTCAACAGCACCGGCGCGGCAACCGCCCGGCGCGCTGGCAAAGGACGCCACCTGCCGCCAGCTGCCAGTGACCTGCCCCGGCGCGAAGGCTGCGGCCGACCAGATCGGTGCTTGCGGGTTGCGAAAGGCACCGGCCTTCGGGCCGGCAGAGCAGGCGCCCAGGGCCAGAAGGGCTGCGACCGCGGCCTGCGCGAACCTTATTCCAGGCACAGGGTCACGCGCGCGCCATTGTCCTGAAGAATCTCGTTGCAGCCATACAGCGGCTTGACCGGACAGGTGCCGGATCTTGCCAGGCAGACACCTTCACACTGGCTTTCGCGTTCACAGCGCTTGCCGGAATCGCCCGTAGGATAGACACAGGCCTTGAGATCGCCAACCGCGGTGACCCATCTGCCGCGCTTGCGCTCGCAGGCCATTTGCTGGTCCGACTTCGGGTCCGGCACAACCTCAGCCTCCGCCGCGGCATCGGCTGGCGCCTCGGGGTCCGTGGCCGCGGTCCCGCTCTCGGAGATTGGGGCGGGGATGGGGGCGGGGATGGGGTCCGTCGCCGCCGCACTTGCCGGAGCGGCGCCTTGCGGCGCGGCAGCAGCAAGGCCTGTCGGTGCCAACGCTGCGGGATTGGTGGCCGGACTGGCGGCGGGTGCGTCCAGTGCTGTCACCTCGATTGCGTCGCCGGCAACGGCATTGGCGGTCACATCGGTGCTGCCCTGACCGCCGGGCGCGGCAACTTGGCAGGCCTGAAGCAGCCCCGCAAGGCCAAGCACGAGTGCAAGGCAGGGCGCAAGGCGGGCAAGATGCGTCATCACTGTCCTTCGGCCGGGCCCCGGGTTCTGATCGCTTCGGGCTTGGGGTCGAGATGTGCCCTGATCGGTCCTGCCCCGCAAGCCCCGTCAGTAGGGCGCGGGATAGGCGCGGTGGGTTTCAGCAATGTCTGACAGAACCTCGGGGGGCAGCGTCAGCTTGGCCGCACCGATGTTTGTCCGCAACTGTTCAAGGCTGGTGGCCCCGATGATCGGGATGGTGCGGAAAGGGCGCGACAGGCAAAACGCAATCGCCATCTGGCACGGGTCAAGGCCGTGGCGCGCGGCGATGCCAAGATAGGCCGCAACGGCCGCAAAGACCTGCGGCGTGATCCGTCCGCCAAGGTCGGGCGTGTGCATCCGCCGGGTGCCGTCGGGTGTCACGTCGCCCGCGTACTTGCCGCTGAGAAGCCCGACCGCAAGCGGCGAGAACGCCAGAAGCGGCAGGTCCTCGATCAGCGAAAGCTCGGCCCAGTCGGTGTCGAACTGGCGGCACAGAAGGCTGTATTCGTTCTGCACCGATGCCATGCGCGGCAGACCCAGGCTGTCGGCCAGATGCAGCCAGCGCGCGGCCCCCCAGACGCTTTCGTTGGACAGTCCGATGGCGCGGATCTTGCCTTCGGCGATCAGGGCCTGCGCGGTGGTCAGCACATCCGTCATGTGCGCGGTCTCTGCCGCCTTGTCGATGCCGGTCGGGGCATAGGTCCACATCCGGCGAAAGTGATAGCCGCCCCGGTTCGGCCAATGCAGCTGGTACAGGTCGACGTAATCCGTCCCCAACCGCTTGAGCGACCCTTCCAGTGCCGCGCGCAAGGTCGCCCCGGTGATCGGC
>JAPLPF010000093.1 GCA_026400325.1 Rhodobacterales bacterium | reverse complement strand
GATGGCCCCATCCAGCACCCGAGTCCCCAGGGCCGTCATGGTGCCGTTCGCGGCCACCGCATAGGCATGTATCGTGGATTCGTCAAGGCGCGCCGCGTAAAGGAAAGTGCTTCCCCCGACCTGCACCACGGTTTGCGCCGCGATGGTCCCCGCAAGACTTCCCGGCAACTGCAGCACACCGCCCAGTGTTCCCGATGCATCCATCGCATAGGCCTGCACGCCCGCCGCATTCGCGCCTGTGACCACCAGCCGCTGGCTGCCGGCCACAGTCAGTGTTTCCAGCCGCGCTTCGACCGGCAGGGTCAGTCCGGGGGCAAGCGTTTCCTGGTCGGCAAGCGTCATTGCCTGACCAACCTCAATCGCCATCAGGCCCCCGCCAGCGCGCGTGGCGGTGTAAAGCATGAGCTTGCCGCCTTGCACCACCAGTTCCATGTCGTTGATGCCAGAGACCAGGTTCAGCGGCGCAGCCGTGAACGTCTCTTCTACCTGAAAAGAATACACCCCAGCCCCATGGAACCCGCACACCCAGGGCAAAGGATCGGCGCGGCACCCGGCCGCAATCAGGCTTTGATCCGGGCGCAATCCGGGCGTTTAGGCCGGATTTTCGGCAAAGCCGCACGAAATGGCGCTGATCGTGCGCCGCCGATCCGCAAGACTGCCGGGGCCGTCCGTCGATCCCGCGCCGATTATCAGCGCCCGACACCAACATAGGTGGCAAAGCCCGCTTCCATCGCTTCGTCGCGGTCAAAGACGTTGCGAAGGTCTGCCAGTCGGGGCGTGGTCATCTTCCGGGCAAGCTTGGCCAGGTCAAGGCCACGAAATTCGTTCCATTCCGTCAGCATCACCAGAAGGTCGGCGCCGGTGGCCGCCTGATACGGGTTTTCGACCCATTTCACGCCCGGCAACAGCGCCTCGCCCTCGTGGCGGCCCTGCGGATCGGTCACCCGCACCTTTGCCCCCGCGCCAACCAGCGCCGGGATGATCGTCAGCGAGGGTGCGTCACGCATGTCATCGGTGTTCGGCTTGAACGTCACGCCAAGAACGGCGATGGTCTTGTCGCGCAAGCTGCCATCGCAAAGATCGACGATCTTGTCGATCATTCGGCGTTTTACTTCGTCATTGACCTTGATCACCGCCTCGACGATCTGCATCGGAGCGGCATGCTCCTGACCGATCCGCGCCAGGGCCTTGGTATCCTTCGGAAAACAGCTGCCGCCATAGCCGGGGCCTGCATGCAGGAACTTGTCGCCGATCCGGCCGTCCATGCCCATGCCCTTGGCCACCGCCTTCACGTCCGCGCCCACCTTCTCGCACAGGGCTGCGATTTCGTTGATGAAGGTGATCTTCGTGGCCAGAAAGGCGTTGGCGGCGTATTTGATCATCTCGGCGCTTTCCAGCCCGGTGTAGACCATCGGAAACTCGCGCAGGGAAAGGGGGCGGTAAAGCTCGGCCATGACCTTCTTGGCCTTGCCGTTTTCCACCCCCACCACCACCCTGTCGGGATGCATGAAATCGTCGATCGCCGCCCCCTCGCGCAGGAATTCGGGGTTCGAGGCGACATCGAACTTCGCCCCCGGATTGGCGGCGCGAACCGCTTCGGCCACCTTGCGGTTGGTTCCGACCGGAACCGTCGACTTCGTGACGATGACCGCATAGCCGGTCAGCGCGCGACCGATCTCTTCGGCGGCGGCCATCACATAGGTCAGGTCAGCATGACCGTCGCCGCGCCTGGTGGGGGTGCCGACGGCAATGAACACTGCCTCGGCCCCATCCACCGCCTGGGGCAGATCGGTGGTGAAAGACAGGCGACCCGCTGCCGTATTCTTGGCCAGCAAGGCCTCAAGACCAGGCTCGAAGATCGGCACTTCGCCGGCTTGCAGCCGGGCGATCTTTTCCGCGTCCCGGTCGACACAGACCACGTCATGGCCAAAGTCTGAAAAGCAGGCCCCTGACACCAGCCCGACATAGCCCGTTCCGATCATCGCGATGCGCATGGCCCATCCTTTTCACAACACCCCGCCTCTCTATCAGGCGGCGGGGGGCTGTCAAACGGCTCTGGTCCACTGTGCGGAAAACCTATCGAGCCGCTGTCAGGATCTGCTCGACCAGCAGGTAGTCCAGCGCAAAGGGGGTTGCCGCCGCCGTACCGACCGACCGGCGTGCCATCACCCCCGCACCGGTCTCGCGCCCGGCCGCGGTCGGGATGTTGGTGGTGATCGTCGCGACCAGCGTGTCGTTGATGCGAAACTCGGCACTCGTGCCGGCCGCATTGACCAGCACATCCAGCTTGTAGGTGGTGTTGATCGCAACCGTCACCCCGGTGTCAACGGCAGTCTCGGTGCTGTTCGACCGTGTCACCGCCTGCCAGCGCCCGCTGTTCACCGTCTCGGTATACCGGAAAAAGGCCCCGTCTGTTGCTTCCACCCCGCCCGCCCCGTCTGCAAAGCCAATGCGCTGGGTGAATTGCGCGGTCACCCCGTCCGACAGGATCAACTGCCGGATGCGGGAACTGCACCGCGCCTGTCCAAGGCCAATGCGAAGGGACGCCAGACCGGTCGTCAGCTGGGCGTTGCCCGTCGAAAGCGTGCCAAGGTTCAGGTTCGCCCAGCCGATCCCGCCGTCCGGCAGGTCGGTCCGCGCGGTCCATCCCGCGCCGGTGCCGGTCTGCGCAAACACAAGCGCATCGCCACTGCTCGTCGAAACGCAGTCGTGGAAGGCATAGAAGCGCGCAGGCCCCGCCTCGGGCACAGGCATCAGGCCCGCCGCTGTGGCACTGACCAGCGGCAGAACCACGTCGGCGCCCGTGCTGCTTTCCACAGTGCGGGTGGCCGCGACATAAGTCAGATCCGTGGCGCCACCCCCTGCCGGGGCCGCAAAGGTGCCATCCGCGCGCAGGAAGGTGGTCGTGCCTCCGCCCGACGCAGGCACAAGACCCTTTGATCCGCTGCTGAAGGTATCCAGAAGCGTGGTCGCCTGCGCTCCGGTCAAGGCTTCCGGCGCACCCGTCCCGGCCGTCACGCGGCCGAAGATCCGCGCCGTTGCCACGTCGGCCATCTTTGCCAACGCCACCACGCCGTTGTCGATGGTCCAGCTCACGCCTCCGCCGCTGACGGTGATATCCCCCTTGTCACCATCGGCAACGCCACCACCGCCCGTCGCCGCAAGGTCCACGGTGGTCCCGTTCAGCCGCGCAAAGACGCCCGTGCTGGTTGTCCAGATATCTCCGTCTGTCGGCGTGGTGGGGGCAACGCCATGCGGCAGCCGCAGTGACGGGTTCCCCGTGCTGCCCGCCGGAAACAGCGTCAGGCCGGTGAACGTGGGGTTGGAAAGGATGGGACTGGTTCCGAAAACCGCATCGCCACGACCTGAACGGGTGCGGCTCCCCTCGATCCGCGCGACCCAGGATGCAGCCGTCGTGCCGCTGGTCAGAACGCAGGTAAAGACCCCGGAAAGTCCTTCGGTCAGCGTGTTGCCGATGGCGTTCAGCCCAGATGACTGGACGGTGACCGCATTTGCACTTTCGTTGACCAGCCGGAACGTGCGCCCAAGCGCGAGCGTTGACGCTACCGGCAGAACGACCGCCTGAACCAGCGTGCCGGTGAACACCTGCACATCCGCGCTTGCCGCCGTCAGCGTCGTCGTCCCGCCTGTCGTGGCCGTCGTGGCATAGCCGGGCGCAAGTCGCGAGGCGTCGGCAAAATCGCTGATCGTCGTCGCCAGTTGTGTGCCGGTATGCGTCGTCCGGTCCCGGAGGGCAGTGTCGGCCGCGTTGGCCGTGGCCCCAGTCGCCACCCCGTTCAGCTTGGTCTTGTCGGCCCCGGACATGAACCCCGACACGCTGGTCGTCGCGTCCGGATGCAGCGTGCCGCCTGCCCGGGCGCCATGGGTGGTGTCGTTGAAGCGGGCCGCCGACAGGGTGCCCGCGCCAAGGTCACTCGCGCTGCCACTGGTCGCCACCGCCGCAAGCCCGGTGATGGTGGCCGCACCTTGCGTGCCGGTGTGTGTGGCCCGGTCGCGAAGGGTGGCATCGGTGGCGTTCGCGGTCGCGCCATTCGCCACGTTCAGGATGGCACGCGCCACCGCAGGGCTCAGTACTTCAGGCGCGCCGGTCCCAGCGGTGTCGCGGCCCAGAAGGCTTGCCGTTGTGATGCTGGCCATCTTGGCCAGGGTGACCGACCCCGGGTCTACCGTCCAAGTGGTGCCGCTGCCCGAAACCGTGATGTCGCCCTTGTCGCCGTCACTGATCCCGCCACCGATCGGCAGGGTCAGCCCACCAGACCTGACCTTGACCTCGCCCGTGGTCGTGTTCAGCCACAGCGTCCCCGCCGCAGGGCTTGCCGGGTCCGAAGCCTGCCCGCCCAGCTGCACTGGCAAGGGCAGGGTCACCCGGCCCGTCGCAGCCTCGGCCTTCAGCGCAGTGAACCAGACCGCCCCATCGGCGCTGACCTTGATCGAAAAGTCGCTGTCGCCCGCCGTGCCCATTTCCGCACGACCGGAAAAGCCGGTCTGGAACAGCAAGCTCGCCGTATCGCCCGCCGTGGCCTTGTTCAGCTTCAGCTGATGCCCCGACCCCGCATGGTTCAGCAAGGTCGCCGGGGCCGATACCGTCAGCCGGTTCGTGGCATCCGCCGTTGCAGCGACCCCCAGCTGCGGAACCGTCAGGGGCGCCTCGGACAGTGTCTTCCAGGCCAGCCCGTCGAACGCCGCCGTCTGTCCCTCGGCCAGCACATGCGCGCGCCAGCCGGGCAAGGCCGTGGTGAACTGCCACCCGGTTTCCGAAAACAGCGCGATCCGCCCGGCCTGCCCCGCCCATGGTCCCGTCGCGCCCGTGGCCACGATGTAGCGATCCCCGATGACGGGCAAGGCAGGAGCCGTGGTCAGCACCCGGCTGATCACCGCGAGCTGCACCGCAAGGTCCAGCTGCACCAGCGCCTCGTTGTGGGTGACATGTTTCTGCGCTTGCGCCGGAAGGATGAGGGGCAGCGACAGGATTGTCGTTTCGTCGGGCATGGATACCTCCGCAGGATCGCCTTGGCCCGCGACCCTAGGCAAGGACCGTCAACAGCTGCTGAGTGTTCCGCTCGCCGCTCCCCCTCCCGCGCAACGCCTGCACGGACCCTTACGGCCGCCGCTGCGCGCCTACCCGAAGGCCAGCGCCGCCGCGATGGCCCACATCGTGCATCCGACGCCGATCTCCAGCCAGACCCAGGCCGATGCCCTGGAAAAGACCGGCGCCAGAAGACGGGCGCCAAACCCCAGTGCGCTGAAAAAGCTCAGGGATCCAAAAGCCGCCGCAATCCCGAAGGTCAGCTGATGCGGCGCGTATTGCGCCGAGATCGACCCCAGAAGCACCACCGTATCCAGATAGACATGCGGGTTGGCCCAGGTCAGCAGTAGCGCGGTCCCAACCACCCGCCGCAGCGGGGCCGAGCCGGCTTGCGACGGACGAAGCGCCTCACCGCCCCGCGCCGCCGCCCGGAACCGCAGTGCGCCGTAAACCAGCAGGAACGCCACCCCGAGCCAACGCATCGCCTCGCCGAACCACGGTACTGCACCAGACAGCGCGCCAAACCCCGCCACCCCCGCCGCGATCAACAGCGCATCCGACAGCGCGCAAACGGCGACGACTGCCGCTACATGCTCGCGCCGAAGGCCCTGGCGCAGCACAAATGCATTCTGCGCTCCGATCGCCAGGATCAGGCTGACCGCCACCAGATAGCCCTGCACCGCCGCCTCGAACATCCATCGCCTCCAGCCTTCCGCTTGACGGATAGGGGAAGCCCGCGCCACACTCCAGTTAATCTTCCTGTATCTGATTAAGTGCTGCTAATGCTTGACCCTGCCCAGCTTGCCGCCCTTTCAGCGGTCCATCGCCGCGGGTCCTTCGATCTGGCCGCGGCGGAACTGCACGTCACCCCTTCGGCCATTTCGCAACGCATCAAGGCGCTGGAGGAGGTCGCGGGAACCCTTCTCATCCGACGCGGGCAGCCCTGCACCGCAACCGCCACCGGCCTGCGCCTGATCCGCCACCATGACGAGGTGGCACTTCTGGAAACCACCCTGGCCGCCGATCTTCCCGGCCTTGCCCCCGGCCTCGCCACCCTGCGCATCGCCGTCAACGCCGACAGCCTTGCCACCTGGGTGATCCCGGCCCTTGCCGCGACAACGGGGTTTCTCTTTGACCTTGTGATCGACGATCAGGACGTCAGCCAGGATTGGCTGCGGCGGGGCGAGGTTGTGGCCGCCATCACCTCGCACCCCGGCCCCTTGCAAGGCTGCGACACGATCCCCCTCGGGGCCCTGCGCTTTCGCGCCACGGCCTCGCCCGCCTACATGGCACGATGGCTGCCACAGGGGGCCACCCCTCAGGCGCTGGCAAAGGCCCCGGCTCTGACATTTTCCGACAAGGATCGCTTGCAATCCCGCTGGATCACCCGTCAGACCGGGGGTACATCCCGGCGCGCGGCCACACCCTGCCACCGCATGGCGTCCTCGCAGGCCTTTGTCGACGCCTGCCTTGCGGGCCTGGGCTGGGGCATGAATCCCGAAGCGCTGGTCAACGGTCACCTTGCCAACGGCACCCTGGTCGAGCTGGTGCCCGACACGCCGCTTGATGTAGACCTGCACTGGCAATTCACCCGCCTTGCCGCCCCGGCCTTGCGGCCGCTGACCGAAGCGATCCGCGCCGCTGCTCGCCGGGCCCTTGTCGGCTGACAAACGAAAACGGGGGCGGCTTGCGCCACCCCCGTTCCCGAACCCCGAAGGGTTTCTAGCTTACGCCAGAGCGAGGTTCACAGCCGACTCGCGGCCGTTGCGGTCCTGCTCGACGTCGAAGGTCACAGCTTGCCCATCAGCGAGCGAACGGATGCCCGCGCGCTCAAGTGCGGTCACATGGACGAACACGTCCTTGGAACCACCTGCGGGGGCGATGAAGCCAAAACCCTTGGTTGCGTTGAACCATTTCACGGTGCCACTGGCCATCGTGAGATCTCCTGTCATTGCGCCACCCACAGCATGCGGTGGCCCGGCTTAGTGTCGTCACGATCGAAGTGCTGCGGGCCGTAGGGCGGACAGAAGACGAAAGAAAGAAACTTTGCCCGGCTCACATGCGCCTTGTTGGGCAATAATGCAAGGGGCTTGGCCTGAATGTGCCGAGCCTGGGCCGAATTCTCCGCTTAAAGTTGGGCCGCCACGTCCTCTGGGACGTCAAAATTGTGAGTCACGGCCTGAACATCATCATCTTCTTCCAGAAGGTCGATCAGGCGCATCAGCTTTTGCGCAGTATCCAGATCCACCTCGGTCAGCGTCTGCGCCTTCCAGACCAGCTTTGATTCCGTGGATTCGCCCAAGGCCTTTTCCAGCGCGTCCGACACCTCGGACAGGTTTTCGACCTGGCAATAGATCCAGTGGCCGTCCTCGTCGCTTTCGACGTCATCCGCGCCTGCCTCCAGCGCCGCCATCATCACGTCATCGGCAGATCCGGCACTGGCGGGATAGGAAATCTCGCCCACCCGGTCAAAGCTGTGTGCAACCGACCCGGTGGTTCCAAGGTTCCCGCCGCATTTGCTGAAATAGCTCCGCACGTTCGACGCGGTGCGGTTCATGTTGTCGGTCATCGCTTCGACGATGATCGCAATCCCGTTGACGCCGTAGCCTTCATAGCGGATTTCCGTGTAGTCCGCCCCGTCGCCCATCTGGCTTTTCTTGATGGCCCGGTCGATCACGTCCTTCGGCATCGACACGGCCTTCGCAGCCTTCACCGCCAGCCGCAGACGCGGGTTCATGTCAACGTCGGGCATCCCCATCTTCGCGGCAACGGTGATTTCCTTCGCCAGCTTGGAAAACATCTTCGAGCGCAGCTTGTCCTGCTTGCCCTTGCGATGCTGGATGTTTGCCCATTTCGAATGGCCTGCCATGGCCTGTACTCCGGTCCAAATTCGGTGATGGCGTCCTGTACACCACGGGTGCGCGCCACTGCAACCCCACCGCTTCCTGCCCCCGTTTCCTGCCCCCGTGCCGGCCCCTGTCGATGGACCTGCGAAGAAAGCCGTCAGGCCTGAGAAGCGGCGGCTAAAGCGGCCAGATCAGCGGGATCAGCGCGCAAGAGACCAGCATCACGATGATGTTCAGCGGCAACCCGATCCTGGTAAAGTCAGTGAACTTGTACCCGCCTGGCCCATAAACCATCATGTTGGTCTGATACCCCACGGGCGTTGCAAAGGCCAAGGTCGCCGAGAACATCACCGCGACCACGAACGGGCGCGGGTCGTGCCCCAGCTCGGCCGCCAGCTTGATTGCGATCGGGGTGTAAATCACCGCAACCGCGTTGTTCGACAGGAACTCGGTCAGCACAAGCCCGATGAAGTACACCGCCAGGATCAGCGCAAAAGGCCCCAGCCCCTCCAGCCAGGGCGCGACCCCGGTCACGATCAAAGCCACGGCGCCGGAATGGTCCAGCCCCTCACCAACCGCAAGCATCGCGAAAATCATCGCCAGAAGCCGCCCGTCGATGAATCCGAACGCCTCGTCGCTGTCGACGCAATGCGTGACCAGAATGATCGCCACCCCGATCAGCGCCAGCGGCAGGATAGGCGCAAGATCCAGCGCCGCCAGCCCGACGATCAGCGCCAGCGCCGCCAGCGCGATCGGAGCCTTCGCCCGCCTGTAGGCCGCCACGCGCGGTCGGCTGATGTCGACAAGGTCCATGTCCGCCGCCAGCCGCTGGATGTCCTCGATGGCCCCTTCCAGCAGCAGCGTGTCCCCCACCCGCACCACCAGATCGTCAAGCTGCCGCCCGATGTTCTGATTGCGTCGATGCACGGCCAGCACATAGACCCCATAGCGCCGCCGGATGCGCAGATCACCCAGCCGCTGCCCCTCCATTCGGCAGCCCGGGCCAATCAGCACCTCGACCGTCTCGGTCTTGACCGAACTCAGCTTGTCGACCAGATGCACATCCTTGCGCGCCTGCAGGCCCATAAGCTCGGCCATCTCGGTCCGAAGGACCACCCGGTCCCCCGCCGCAAGGCTGACCCCCGCCAGGTCGCGCCGAAGCGAGGTGTCGCCGCGCAGGACGTCGATCACCCGAACCCCTTCGCGCTTGAAGATATCGACGTCCACCACTGCCTTGCCGATCAACCCGCTGTCTTCGGGCACGGCGACTTCGGTAAAGAACTTCATCTTCCGCCGATCGTTCAGCAGCACCCCCATCGACTGCCTGACCGGCAGAAGACGGTTCCCGAATACCGCCAGGAACAGCCCGCCGGCGATCGTCACGGCGATGCCAAGGGGCGCGATCTCGAACAGGCTGAAATGCTCCAGCCCCTCGCCCGCCGCCACCCCGTCAACCAGGATGTTGGTCGAGGTGCCGATCAGCGTGATCATGCCCCCCAATACCGTGATGTAACTAAGCGGGATCAACAGCTTTGACGGGGCCGTCCCCATCTTGATCGCCAGCTGGATGATCACCGGAATCATCACCGCCACAAGGGGCGTGTTGTTCATGAAGGCCGAAGCCACCGCGATCATGCCAAACAGCACCCCGATCGTCGTGCGCGGCCGGTTGCCGATATGGCGCTCGGCGGACGCAATCACCATCTCGACCGCGCCGGTGCGCACCAGCCCGCCCATCACCAGAAACATCAGCGCAATCGTCCAGGGCGCGGGGTTCGAAAGGACCGAGGTCGCCTCCTTGATCGGCAGGATGCCCAGGAGCATCATCACCGCCGCCCCGCCGATGGCTGTCACTTCGACCGGGGTCCGCTCCATCACGAACAGCACGAACATGACCGCAAGGATCGCCAGCGCCACAAAGGGCTGCACCTCGGCCGGGATCGCCAATCCAAACATCAGACCTCCGCCGACCTTGCCCGTTCGCGTGGCTGCACCAATGCCACACCGGCCAGCATCACCACAAGCGCTACCCACACCGTCGCCGGGAACCGTTCTCCCAAAAGCAGCATCGCCCAAAGAACGCCCGATCCCGTCACCAGATAGGAAGTTTGCGAGGCAAAGACCGATCCCGCCTTCGATGCCAGCCAGACATAACTTGCATAAACCACCGCATGCACGGCCGATGACGCGATCAGCGCCCATTCCGCCCGGCCAAGCGGGAAAGGATCAACCCACTGCCCGGTGCCCAGCGCAATCGGCGCAGCCAGCACCGTGCCCACAACCGATACTCCGAACATCGCCTGCACCGCATCCATGCCAGCCGTGCCGCCCTTTGCGACATAGTTCGCCTCGATGGCATAGAACAGCGGCCCCACCATCGCCAACAGCAGCCAGCCGCCGCTAACTGCCCCGCCCGCCCCGGGTGATGCGATCAGCGCCACGCCGACCAGCCCTAGCGCCAGCCCTGCCAGACGCCCGGCCGAAAACCGGTCCAACCCCAGGGCCAGGGCCATCGGAAAGGCCAGGAACGGCACGGTCGAGATCAGGATCGACATGATCCCCGCCGGCAGATGCACGACCGAGGCATAAAAGGTCGCGTTAGGGATCAAGGTGCCGATCACTGCAACCACAACGTAGAACGTCATGGCCGGCCTCGTGAACACCATCCCCTTGCCGCGCAGCAGCGACACCGCCCCCAGCACCAGAGCGCCAATTGCCATCTGCCAGAAGATAAGCCCGAACGGCTGATGCCCGGTCGCCGTTGCAATCTTGCCCAGACTTTGCGTTGATCCCCATCCGACACCCAGCGTGATGAGAACCAGCACAAAGAACCAGCGACTGCTGAAAAAGGCGCTCCCCTCCCCCTTCGTGGGGGAACAAGAGGGTGGCGGGACCACCGGAAGGGCAGGGTCCACCACGCCACCCGCGCCGCCGTCGCTCACGGAACCGCCTCTTCCAGACGCCCGCCAACTCGGATCATCCGCACCTTCTGGGCCAGACCCGTGCGGTCATCGGTCTCGACAAAGACGCCCGACACCGTCGCCTCGCCGCCCGCAGGCTCAAAGCGTGACTTGGCCATCCCGGTGAGG
>JAPLPF010000113.1 GCA_026400325.1 Rhodobacterales bacterium | reverse complement strand
TGCGGCCTCCATTGCTAGACGCGCAAACTAGGCCGGATCGGCGCCGGGGCAAAGGGCCGGGGTTGAGAACATTTGGCGAACACTGTAGCTTTCCCGCATGAGTCTGCCGATCCATACCCAGGCCGCGCCCCGGCCGCAGGACCTGGCCCCGCTGGCGGGGGATCTGACCTTGCGGCGCGGTCGGCTGCATGAGGTTTGCGGCCCCTCGCGCCTGCGGCTGGCGGTGCAGGTCATGGCCCGCTTGCAAGGTCCGGTGATCTGGGTCCGGCCCGGCTGGGGGGCGGACCGGCTGAATGCGGCGGGTCTGCAAGCCTTTGCAAACCCCGCCCGGCTGATCCTGGCCACGGCGGCGCGGGAAGAGGGTCTTTTGTGGGCGATGGAAGAGGCGCTGCGTTCGGGTGCCGCCCCGCTTGTGGTGGCCGAGCTTCTTGCCCCGCCGGGCCTGACCCCGGTCCGCCGCCTGCATCTGGCGGCCGAAGCGGGGGGTGAGGTTGCGCGCCGTGCCGATGGCCCCGCGCCACTGGGGCTGATCCTGACGCCGGGGCAGGGTGGTGCGCCGGGGGTGGAAAGCCGCTGGCACCTGGCCCCTGCGCCCAGCCCGGCGCTGCTGTGGGCGCTGGGCGAAAGCTGGACGCTGACACGGCTTCGCGCCCGTCTGGCCCCCCCAGCCCGCTGGCGGCTGCACCTGGCCGAAGGGGGCGAGGCTTTGGAGCCGCTGCCAGTGGACGACCCCAGCCCCGATGACCCTGGCCCCGATGACCCTGGCCCCGATGACCGTGGCCCCGACGATTCGGACCCCGACGCCTCTGGCCCGCGGCAGCGCACGACCGCTTGATTGTGTGCCACGGCTTCAACCTGCTAATCTTGCGCCTGAACAGGAGGCGACCATGCCCAGAACAGCCATTACCGCATTCATCCTCTGGCTGACGCTGGCCCTGGCCGCCACGGCCGCACCCACCGCCTACACACTGGACACCGCCGCCTCGACCGTCTCGTTCGAGACGGATTTCGGCCCCGACATCATCACCGGCACGATCCCGCTGGCGCTGGCCGACCTGCGCCTTGACTTCGACGACGTCCGCAACTGCACCGTGTCGGTCGAACTTGACGTGACCGGAGCCGAGGCCAGCTTTCCCTTTGCAGCCCAGGCGCTCAAGGGGCCAAAGGTGCTGGATGCCAAGGCACATCCGAAGATGACCTTCGAAAGCACCTCGGTCGCCCGGGCGGGTGATGCAGCGGATGTCACCGGCAACCTGACGCTGCGCGGCGTCACCCGGCCCGTGACCCTGCGCACCGAGATCTTTCGCCCGCAGGACAGTGCGGCAGGCGACAACAGCCGCCTGACCGTCCGCATGACCGGCCGCGTCAACCGCAGCGATTTTGGCGCGACCGGCTGGTCCGACATGGTGGGCGATGAGGTGCGCATCATCATCACCGCCCGGATCGACGCGAAAGGCTGAGCCATGGCGCTGCGCAACGGTCCCGAAGAGTTCGGCCTTGTCACGCGCCTGATCCACTGGGGCACGATGCTTCTGGTCATTGGAATGCTCGCCTTGGGCAACCGGATCGCGGACATGCAGCCGGGGTTGGCGAACCTGTGGCTTTACGGCCTGCACAAGACGCTTGGCTTTGGGGTGCTGACGCTTGTCACCCTGCGCATCGTCTGGCACGTCGCCAGTCCGCCGCCGCCTCCCATCGGCCCGCGCAATGCAGGTTTCTGGGCCGCCCGCGTTGCACATTGGGGGTTCTATGTCCTGCTTTTCGCGATCCCGCTGACCGGCTGGGCTGGCAGTTCCGCCACCGGAATCGATGTGATGATCGCCGACCGCTGGACCGTGCCCCCGCTGGTCGAAGCGTCCGAGGCGGCCGAGGCGTTCTGGTTCGGCCTGCACGGAATCCTGACCAAGGTCCTGTTCGGGCTGATCGTGCTGCACATGCTGGCCGCCCTCAAGCGCGAGATGGAAGGCGACGGTACCCTCACCCGGATGATCCGGGGCCGGGTCTGAAGCATCCAGCGGGCCTGACGCATCGGGCCAGGAATTTTCGCCGAAAATTCTTGGCGTGCCAGCCGCTGGCCCTTTGGCAAACCTTAGGATAAATGGGCGCCAAGGTATTGACGAAGGCGCACCCATGGCACGGATCCTCATCACCTCGGCCATTCCCTACATCAACGGGATCAAGCATCTGGGCAACCTTGTCGGCAGCCAACTGCCCGCCGACCTTTTCGCCCGCTTCAACCGCGCGATGGGACATGAGGTGATGTTCATCTGCGCCACCGATGAACATGGCACCCCGGCAGAGCTTGCCGCCGCCAAGGCCGGCAAACCCGTGGAAGACTACTGCGCCGAAATGCACGCCGTGCAGGCCGAAATCGCGAAGGGGTTCCGGCTGTCCTTCGACCATTTCGGCCGGTCTTCGTCGCAGCGAAATCACCGCCTGACCCAGCATTTCGCGGGGAAACTGGCAGAAAACGGGCTGATCGCGGAAGTCTCGGAAAAGCAGGTCTATTCCATCAGTGCGAGAACTGCACCAAGCAGCTTGACCCCACCGACCTGATCAATCCGCGCTCGTCGATCTCTGGCAGTACGAACCTTGAAGTGCGGGAAACCAAGCACCTTTACCTGCGCCAGCGGTCCCTGCGCGACAAGCTGGAGGCCTGGATCGACAGCAAGCATGACTGGCCGATCCTGACCACCTCGATCGCGAAGAAATGGCTGAACGACGGAGACGGGTTGCAGGACCGTGGCATCACCCGCGACCTGCACTGGGGCATCCCGGTGAAAAAGGGCGATCAGCCCTGGCCGGGGATGGAGGGCAAGGTTTTCTACGTCTGGTTCGACGCGCCCATCGAATACATCGCTGCCACTGCCGAATGGGCCGATGCGAACGGCAAGCCCGACAGTGACTGGGAACGCTGGTGGCGCACCGACAAGGGTGCTGCCGACGTGACCTATTACCAGTTCATGGGCAAGGACAACGTGCCGTTCCACACCCTGTCCTTTCCCGCCACGATCCTTGGGTCGGGGGAGCCATGGAAGCTGGTCGATTACCTCAAGTCCTTCAACTACCTCAACTATGATGGTGGCCAGTTCTCGACCAGCCAGGGTCGTGGCGTGTTCATGGATCAGGCCCTGTCGATCCTTCCCGCCGATTACTGGCGCTGGTGGCTTCTGTCCCACGCCCCCGAATCCGCCGACAGCGAGTTCACCTGGGAAAACTTCCAGGCGTCCGTCAACAAGGACCTTGCCGATGTGCTTGGCAACCTTGTCAGCCGGGTCACCAAATTCGCCGTGTCGAAATTCGGGCCGACGGTGCCCGCCGGTGGCCAGTTCGGCCCGCTGGAAGCTGCCCTCATCGCCGACCTTGGCGCGCGGATCATCGACTACACCCGTTTCATGGCCCAGATGGAGGTCCGCAAGGCAGCTGCCGAGTTGCGCGCGATCTGGGTGATCGGCAACGAATACCTGCAACAGGCAGCGCCCTGGTCGGTGGTGAAGACCGACCCGGAACAGGCGCAGGCAATCGTCCGGCTGGCCCTCAACCTCATTCGGGTCTATGCGATCCTGTCTGCCCCCTTCATCCCAGACGCCGCAGATGCGATGATGAAGGCTGTCGGTTCCGACGACCTCACCTGGCCGCATGACATTTCAGCCGCCATGCGCAGCCTTCCTGCAGGTCATGGATTTACCGTGCCCGAAAACCTCTTTCGCAAGATCACCGATGAAGAGCGTGCCGACTGGCAATCCCGCTTTTCCGGAGTGCGCACCTAAGGTCGTCTCGGTCGGCCCGCTGGTCTGTCTGACTGTCGAGGCGGGGCGGGGCACGCCGCCTTTCCGACGGCAAAACATGCATGACGGGGAATTTCATTTGATCGGCGCATCGGGGTGAGGCACGTTGAAGATCCGCCAGCCTTAGGGCCTGATGCCCGGCCGGCCATAATCGAAGCGATTTATTGGGAGACCACCATGAAGCATTTTCTAGCCACCCTTGCCATCGCCGCCTCGCTGCTTGGGGCCGCCCCGATCCTTGCGCAGGATGCCAAGGCGCCGAACCCGATCGAGACGGCTGAAGCGAAAAGCACGCTGACCATCGCCAGCGCGCTGCTGTCCTATGGCCGGGCCAACAAGGACCCGCTTGCCCTGCTGTCCGCCGTGCAGATGATGGTCTCGGCAGCCGAAGGCACCACCATCGAATCGGGTGGCAAGCCGATGGATCTGGGGGCCGTCCTGGACGAGGCCGTTGCTCTGGCACCTGATGATGCCCTGATCACTGCCCGGGCTGACACGCTGCGGGATGCGGCGGAAACCCGGACGCGCGGTGTCTGCTACTGGGAATACTGGTGCGATTACTATGGCTACTGCGAGTATTGGTACGTCTGCTACTGATCCGTCGCGGCAAGGCGTTGCATCACCGGGGCCGGCCAGGACATCCGGGCCGGCCCTTTGCCACAGCGCCCGTTTGCCCCGGGGTTTTTGTCCTTGCCGCAAGTTGTTCCTTCGCAGGCGCAGAAACCGCACTGAGCTGCGCCGATTTCCGCCGAAATCCCCGTCTTCAGGGAAGATGTTCCGCCTGGCCCCAAAACTGCGGGAGCCGCGCCCTTGTCCGCAATGGTATGCTGCCTCCATCGGACCCGAGTCGCTGCCACCTCAGAGGAGCCCGACATGACCCAAGTTCTGCCACCGCGCACAAGGTCTTTCAGAACCTATGCAGCCGGTCTTGTGTTCCTTGCCGTTTACCTGGGCGTCATTGCCGTTGTCCTTGCACCCAAGGACATGATCGGCGTCCAGACCGGTGCGATCTTCGCCGAAGGCGATTGACCTCATTCAGCCCGTCTCCAAGGCAAAGGCCTGCCGAAGGTGGGCCTCTGCCTCGGCCGGGCTAAGGTCTGTGGTGCCCGCCAGAAGAAGTCCGGCCAGCCCGTCCTGCAGGGCCGTAAGTCGCAGGGCCGTCGCTGCAGGATCGACGCAGCGCCAGCATCCCTCGGTCTGGCCCCGGGCAAGACTGTCGGTCAGGCCGCGCAACAGCCGGCCTTGCACCCGCCCCAAAGCTGCTGCCATTTCGGGATCGCCTTCGGCTATTTCGGTCGCTTCCAGCCATAGCCGCCAATAGGCACGCGCTTCTGGCGCAAAGGCGGTTGAGATCCAATCCTCCAATGCCCGCGCCGGCGCTGTCTCTTGCCCTTCAACCTCGACGAAGATCGCCTCCCAGGCGAGGGCGCGCAGTTCTGGCCAACGGAAGTAGTGGTTCAACAGCCCCCGGCCCACACCGGCCCTGTCTGTCACCAGCCGCGTCGTCGCTGCCTGCAGGCCAACGTCGCGAAGGACATCCGCCGCTGCGTCCCGGATCAATCTGGCGCCGTTCGCCGTCCCTGCGTCCGTCCTGGTCATCTTTCCCCCCTTGACAGAGTTGAGCATCTGCTCAATTAATTTTGAGCAAGCGCTCAACAAGAGATATCCGATGCACGCACCCATTCGCAACACATCTGTCGACCTGATCCGCACGGCGGCACTTGTCGGAATCTGTGTCGTCAACTTCACCTTTCTTGGCCTGCCGATCGAAGCCGTCCTTTCCGGCCCGTCCGGCCCTGCCAACCAGCTTGCGACCGCCCTGGTGCACGTGTTGTTCGAGGGGAAGTTCTTCCTGCTGTTCTCGTTCCTGTTCGGTTGGGGGGTGCAGATCCAGATGCAGTCCGCCGCCCGTTCCGGACAGGACCTTGCCCCGCGATACCTGCGTCGAATGGCCGGGTTGGCCGTTCTTGGCGTGCTGCACGCGGTCCTGGTCTTCACCGGGGACATCCTTTTTCTCTATGCCGTTCTTGGTGCCCTGGTCTGGCCCTTGCGCCAGTGGTCGCCGCGTGGGCTGATCCGGCTGGCTCTTGGCATGCTGCCTGTGGCGGTTCTTGGCCTTGCGCTGCTTGCGATCTTGATCGGTGCCGGCCTGCCCGAGCCGGAAAACCGGGCGCTTGCCGAAGGCTTCAGGGCTGCCACGCAGTATCGGCTGACCGAATGGCCGTCGACCTTGCTGTTCCTGATCCTGTTTCAAGGGCCGCTTGCCTTTGGCGCGATTCTTGCGGGTCTGGCTGCCGCGAAAACCGATTTCTTCCGCGCTGACAGCCCGGGGCGCCTCTGGCTTGGTCGCGCCTTGCCCTGGCTACTGGTGCTGGGGCTGCCGTTGAACCTGCTGCTTGCGATGGCCCCCGTTGATGACAGCCTTTTCGCTCTGGGGGGTCTGCTGATCTTTGCCCTGGCTGCTCCAATGCTGTCGGCGGTCTATCTGCATGGCCTGCTTTGGCTGGGTGACCGGCTGAACTTGCCGCCGGTCCTGACCCGGTCGGGCCAAAACTCGCTTACCGCCTATCTGCTGCAGGGTATTCTGGCCGGCCTGATCTTCGGTGGCCATGGGCTGGGCCTGTTCGGCCAGGTCGGTCAGGCGGCCCTACTGGCTCTGGCCATCGCGACAGCGCTGCTAGCCATGGTCCTGACCGGGGCGATGGCCGGAAGGTGGGGAAGGGGGCCGTTCGAGCAACTCTTGCGCCGCCTGACTTATGGCCGCGCCGGAGTGTAACGAGAAAGCGGCCCGGACGTCATGCCCGGGCCGCCGTTCTTGCGCGCCGATCAGGCGTGCAGATCGAACCGGTCCGCGTCCATCACCTTCACCCAGGCGTCGACGAAGTCGCAGACGAACTTGCCGGCGTTGTCGTCCTGGGCATAGACCTCGGCATAGGCCCGCAGGATCGAGTTGGACCCGAACACAAGATCCGCCCGCGTCGCCGTCCACTTCACCGCACCGGTCTTGCGGTCGGTCAGCTCGTACAGGTTGGTCCCCTTTGGCACCCACTTGAACGCCATGTCCGTCAGGCCCGTGAAGAAGTCAGTGGTCAGGGCACCGACCCGGTCGGTGAACTGCCCATGCGCCGTGCCGCCGTGGTTCGTGCCGATCACCCGCATGCCGCCGATGAGGCAGGTCATTTCAGGCGCGGTCAGGCCCATCAGCTGCGCGCGATCAAGCAGAAGCTCTTCTGCCGTGACCGCATAGTCCTTCTTCATCCAGTTGCGGAATCCGTCCGCCACCGGCTCCAACACCTCAAAGCTGTCGGCGTCGGTATGGGCGTCGGTGGCATCCCCGCGACCCGCGTGGAACGGCACCGTCACGTCAAAACCGGCCGCCTTGGCCGCGTGTTCCACGCCGACATTGCCCGCCAGAACGATCACGTCCGCGACCGAAGCGCCTGCCGCCTTGGCAATCGGCTCCAGGACCGACAGCACGCGTGCCAGACGGGCGGGCTCGTTGCCTTCCCAGTCCTTCTGCGGCGCCAGGCGGATGCGGGCACCGTTCGCTCCGCCCCGGTTGTCCGACCCGCGGAAGGTGCGGGCGCTGTCCCAGGCCGTCGACACCATGTCGCTGACCGAAAGGCCAGAGGCCGCGATCTTCGCCTTGACCGCCGCCACGTCCCAGCCGGTCGAACCAGCCGGAACCGGGTCCTGCCAGATCAGGTCTTCCTGCGGCACCCGGGGTCCCAGGTAACGCACCTTCGGCCCCATGTCGCGGTGGGTCAGCTTGAACCAGGCGCGGGCGAAGGCGTCCGAAAACGCCGCCTGATCCTTGGCAAACCGCTCGCTGATCGCGCGGTAGGCCGGGTCGACCTTCATCGCCATGTCGGCATCGGTCATCATCGGCATGCGGCGGATCGTCGGGTCCTCCACGTCTGCCGGCATGTCCTCTTCCTTGATGGCGATCGGCTCCCACTGCCAGGCCCCGGCGGGGGACTTCTTCAGCTCCCACTCATAACCGAGCAAAAGCTTGAAGTAGCCGCCATCCCATTTTGTCGGGTTGGTCGTCCAGGCCCCTTCAAGGCCCGAGGTGATGGCTTCCCGGCCGATGGACCGCGTGGCGTGGACGTTCCAGCCCAGACCCGCTTCCTCCAGCTCGGCACCCTCAGGCTCCGGCCCGATCAGGGCGGCATTGTTGTTGCCATGCGCCTTGCCGACCGTGTGGCCCCATCCGGCGCTCGACGTCACGCCCAGCACCTTGCCGGCACGGCGGATCGCCTCGCCGCCGTAGACCTGGACGGGGGCGTCGACCAGGAGCGTGATCAGCTTGCGCTTCGGACCGGCGGCCTTGGCCTTTTCCAGCGCGGCACGGCCGATGAAGTCGCTCTTCTTCTTGAGCGACACGGCGAAGCCCAGGCCCGCCTCGTAGGGCGTGTAGTCGGGGGTGATGTCGGACCCCCAGTAGAGATAGCGCTTCTCCAGGCGCAGCGAGTCGATGGCACGATAGCCCGCGTCGGCCAGGCCGAATTCCCGGCCGGCGGCCGAGAGG
>JAPLPF010000056.1:848-16174 GCA_026400325.1 Rhodobacterales bacterium | reverse complement strand
TGGCCGAAAATCTCGGGGTCGGAGTGAAAGGTGACCCAGGTGCCGCGGCGGTTCTGGATCGGGCCAAGCTTCTGGATCGGCCCGCGCGGGATGCCGCGCGAGAAGGATTGCTCGTAAAGCTCCTTGTTCAGCGCGACCTGCACGGTCATGAGGTCGGACAGCGCGTTGACCACCGAGGAGCCGACGCCGTTGAGGCCGCCGCTGGTCGAATAGGCCTTGTTCGAAAACTTTCCCCCGGCGTGAAGGGTGCAAAGGATTACCTCCAGCGCGGATTTGCCGGGGAACTTGGGGTGGGGGTCGACGGGGATGCCCCGCCCGTTGTCGCGGACGGTGACGGAGTTGTCGTCGTGCAGCTCAAGCTCGATCCGGTTGGCGTGGCCCGCGACCGCCTCATCCATCGCGTTGTCGAGGATTTCGGCCACCATGTGGTGCAGCGCGCGTTCATCGGTGCCGCCGATATACATGCCGGGGCGCTTGCGGACGGGTTCCAGCCCCTCAAGCACCTCGATCGAGGAGGCGTCGTAGACTTGCGAGCCGGAGAGAAGGTCGGTCATGTGGGTCACCCTGTTGTTGCAGCCATTAGACCACTCGCAGGGGGTGGGGCGCAAGATGTGGGGGGTGGCCGGGTTGAGGGCAGTGCCCTAGGTTTGCGCGAGCAATGGAGGAGTGGCGATGGGGGTGGTGTTCACGGGCGGGTCGGGCAAGGCGGGCAAGCATGTGGTGCCCTATCTGGTGGCGCAGGGGCATAAGGTGCTGAACTTTGACCGGGTGCCTTTGGGGCTGCCGGGGGTGGCGGACCTTCTGGGCGATATCTGCGATGCGGGGCAGGTCTATTCGGCGATGCGGACCCATGCGGGCGGGGACGAGATGGAGGACGGGGCGGCCAAGCTCTTCGACGCGGTGGTGCATTTCGCGGCGGTGCCGCGTTACGGGATGGTGCCGGATACCGAGACCTACCGGGTGAACACGGTGGGGACCTACAACGTCATCGAGGCGGCGCTGAAGATGGGGATCCGGAAGGTGATCGTGGCGTCCTCGGAGACGACTTACGGGGTGTGCGTCAGCGACGGGGTGGTGGACCCGAAGGTCCTGCCGCTGGAGGAAGATTACGACATCGACCCGATGGACAGCTACGGCATGTCGAAGAAGGTGAACGAGGTCACGGCGCGCAGTTTTCAGCGGCGGTTCGGGGCGGATGTCTATGCGCTGCGGATCGGGAATGTGGTGGAGCCGCATGAATATGCGACCCTCTTCCCGCCCTTGGCCGCGGACCCGGGCCTCCGGCGGCGGATCACCTTCAGCTACATCGATGCGCGGGATCTGGGGCAGATCGTGGACCTGTGCCTGAAGAAGGATGGTCTTGGGTTCGAGATCTTCAACGCGGTGAATGATGAGAACGCGGTGCCGCAGCCGAACTCGGAACTTCTGCCCCGCTTCTTCCCGAACGTGCCCCTGTCGCGACCGGTGGGCGAGCGTGAGGGGCTTCTGTCCAACCGGAAGATCCGGGAAGTGCTTGGGTTCCGCGAGACACATCCCTGGCAGAAACAGGTTCCCTGAGCAGGGCGTAGTCCCGCAGTCATGCCCCGCCGGATGTCCTGGTGCAGGTCAGGCAGGCTCGGCCAGCCTTGCCTCCCACATCCGCTTGAACGCCGGGCGCGACTGGCACCGCTCAAGCCAGGCCTTCACAGCAGGAAATTCCCCCAGCAGGGTGGGATGCCCCTGCGTATAGCGCACGCATTCTGCAAGGTTCAGGTCGGCCACGGTAAAGCGGTCAGCCACAAGGTGGCTGTGGGTGGCAAGATGCGCCTCAAGCCGGCCCAGAGGACGGCGCAGTTTCTCGGCCGCGATCGCGATTGCAGCCTGGCCTTCGGGCGTGCCCTCATTGCCATCGCGCTGGACATACAGGATCTCGATCGCCGTCGTCTCTACTGCGGTCACGGCAAACAGTGTCCATTGGTCAATGAGTGCATGTTCCGCCAAGGTCCGAGGTCCGAGCGCGCCGCCATGGGTGCGGGCGATGTGGTTGGTGATCGCAAGGGATTCGGTCAGTGTCAGGTCGCCTTCGACATAGGCGGGGATCTGGCCCAGCGGATTGACCGCCAGGAATTCGGGCGAGGCGGTGTTGAGCGGAGCATTCGGGGCGCTTGCCCGGGGCAGGCGGTAAGCCTGGATCACCGGGACATGGGTGAATGGCAGGTCAAGCTCGTACAAAAGCCAGATCGGGCGTGAGGCGCGGCTGCGGAAAACGCCGTAAAGGGTGATCATCGCGGATACTCCTGAAGTCATCGTGCAAGCCTAAGTCTTGTGCGAAGAAAGAAAAAGAGGGGTCCGGGACTGGAGAGAGATATTGATGTACCGGTCCAATTGCCCCAGGACTTTGCCATGACCGAGTCTCGCCCCCCTGCCGGTGCCTCTTTGGCCGATCGCGACCATCGCGCCGAGATCGTTGAACGGCTGTATGACGTGGCGGTGGATCCGATCCGGCTTGAGGAATTGCTCGAGGTCTGGGAAGACCGCGCTGCGCCCTTGCGGGACAGTGCGGTTCCACTGGACGACCCCGAGATCGAGGCGCACATGCGCCGTGCCACGGTCTTTCTGGACCGCTACGAGGCGGCTGCAGGCCAAAGCGGCGAGAAGTCGATCCTGTCGGGCATCCAGCGCTCGGCCGCATTTCTTGCCGACGGAGGGGCTCTGGTTGTCGGCTGCAATCGATCGGCCGAGATCGCTTTCGGGGTGCGCGAAGGTGGGCCGCTTTCCCAACTGCCGTTCGACCCGGAGGACCGGCAGCTTCTGGCCGACGTGATCCGCCGGGTAGCTGCGCGCCGCGAAGAAAAGGTGGTGACCCTGCGCATCCGGTCAACCGTCACGGACAGCCCGGTGATCCTGCGCGTCAGTCCGGTTGTCGGTGGGCCAGTCACCGGCGGCGGCGCAGCGGCGCTGGCGCTGGTCGTGTCAACCGAACTGGTCTGGCCGGATGGCTTTCAGACCACGGTGCAAGAAGCCTTCGGGCTGACGGCAGCCGAAGTCGAGATCGTGCGCGGAGTGACGCTGGGCCTTCCCTTGCGCGACATTGCCGAGGCAAGGGGACGGTCGGTCGAGACGGTCCGGACGCAGGTTCGGTCGGTCCTTGCCAAGACTGAAACGCACAGCCAGTCGGAACTTGTGCGGGTGGTGCTCGGGCTGATGGACCTGGCGCTGGTCCCGACGTCAGGCGAGACGGCCCTGCCGCCCGTCAGCGCGCTGGAACCACGACCACTGCGCGAAGTGAAGGGCCCGGACAAGCGGCGGCTGACATGGATCGAGTTCGGCGATCCGGCGGGCCTGCCGGTGCTTTACATGCACCTTGATTTCGGGCTGATCCGCTGGCCTGCGGTGGCCGAACGGGCGGCGGCGGCGCAGGGGTTGCGTGTCATCGTGCCGGTCCGTTCCGGCTATGGCCGGACCGAGGCCCTGCCCAAGGGAGCGGACCATCTGGCCGGAGTGACTCGGGACTATGCGGCAGTCATGGACCATCTGGGCCTGACGGGTGCGGTGGTCGTGCCAATGGGGGCGGACCTGCGTTTTGCCATGAACCTGTCGCTGCTCCGCCCCGATCTCGTGCGCGGTATCGTCGGGGCCGCTTGCCAGTTGCCGATCAGGACGCCCGGTCAGTATGACCGAATGGACAAGTGGCAGCGGTTCATCCTGGCCAATGCGCGCCATGCGCCGAAGGTGTTGCCCTTTCTGGTTCAGGCCGGTTTCAGCCTGGCCCGACGGTTGGGCAAGGAAGCCTTCTTTCGTCAGGTGAACGGTGGCAGCCCGGCGGATATGGCAACGTTCTCGCGCCCTGACGTGCGTGTGGCGGTGCTTGAAGGCTCGGACGTCTGCATGGCGCCCAAGTGGTCGGCCCATGCGGCGTTCAGTGCAGAATGCATCGGGTCGGAAAAGGACTGGTCGGCGGTGGTGCGGGCAGTCACGGTGCCGATAGTCCTGCTGCAAGGGGACCAGGACCCGCAATCCCCGGTCCAGACCATTCGGGAACTGGCAGGGGACTATCCGCACCTTGACGTGCGGTTCTTGCCGGGCAACGGGCAGCTTTTGTTGTTCAACGAATGGCCCGTCGTGCTGGAAACGGTCAGGTCCATGGTTCATGCCCGACCTGCTTGACCCTGCGTCAGGCATTTTTCTGCCTTTACCGCATTTGGGGTATGAAGCGGTTACGCAGGGGCGGTAGCGTCAAGGGGCTGCGGCGTATTGGCGGCAGATCGTTTTCATGATACTTACTTCAAGTTGCGGGGCGGCAAGGTCTGGACCCCTGCCGCCCCGTCGCTGACTTGATCGGGATCAAGGACACGCGCCAGCTTTCTTGCAGGAATGGTTCCCGGACAGGATCAGGGGGCGGGCATGGAAGACGGGCAGACCATTCGGACATCACCAATCGGGGAGCCGATCGGGGCACCTTCGGACGCGCCCAGCGGACCGAAACAGTTTCCAGCGGTGACCGAAAGCCCGTTGCGCCAGGCATTCGAATCCGGCCGCTATCCCTATGCCCGGCTGATGGGCCGCGTGGCCTACGAGACCGAGAAAGCCAAGCTTCAGGCCGAGCTTCTGAAGGTCCAGATCTGGGCACAAGAGACCGGGCAGAAGTTCGTGATCCTGATGGAGGGCCGCGATGCCGCCGGCAAGGGCGGCACGATCAAGCGCTTCATGGAACATCTGAACCCGCGCTATGCCCGGGTTTGCGCGCTTACCAAACCGTCGGACGTGCAGCGCGGCCAGTGGTCGCATCTGCCGACCGCCGGCGAAATGGTGTTCTACGACCGCAGCTGGTACAACCGCGCCGGCGTGGAACGGGTGATGGGATTCTGCACGCCGTCCGAATACCTTGAGTTCATGCGCCAAGCCCCGGAGGTGGAGCGGATGCTCGTTCGGTCCGGCATCCGGCTTTACAAATACTGGTTCAGCGTGACCCGCGAAGAACAGCGCGTGCGCTTTCAGGCGCGGGAGACTGATCCCCTGAAGATGTGGAAGCTGTCGCCGATCGACAAGGCCAGCCTTGACCGCTGGGACGACTACACCGAAGCCAAAGAAGCGATGTTCTTTTATACCGACACCGCCGATGCGCCCTGGGTCATCGTCAAGTCAAACGACAAGAAGCGCGCCCGGCTGAATTGCATGCGGCATTTCCTGTCGACGGTCGACTAGCCGAACAAGGACCCCGCCGTGATCGGCCAGCCCGACCCGCTGATCGTCGGTCGGGCGGCGCAGGTTCTGGCCGCGGATATGGACATCTATGACGCGGTGACCCACCCGGCGATGCAGCGCGGCTGACGGCGACTTTCCGGCTAAGCACCCGCTTTTCTTGTGCAAAAGAGCCTCCGGCGGGGATATATGCGCCAGTTAGAAAGGGCGGGCGGGCTTTTGCCGGGAGGGGACGGCAATGGCTTGGCCCGGGCGCCGCTTCCGCCTAGACTGTGGACCATGAAACACATGGGACTGATCCTTGGTGCAATGATGGCGGGGCCGGCGCTGGCGCAACCTATGATGATCTCTATTCCCTGTATGTCGTGGGCGACATGGGTCTTGACCCGGACTGGGACGGCAAGCTTACGCCTGACGAACTGGCGCGGCTATCGGGCTTTGACATGAAATGGGATCCGGATTTCCCGGGTGACACCTATGCGCTTCTGGGCGATGCGCCGCTGGCCCTGTCGCGGCCCAAGGACTGGAGTGCGGGTTACGCCGAAGGCAAGATCACCTCGACCCATCTGCGAACCTTCGACGCGCCGGTTCCGGTTGGCGAGGTGCCGCTGACCTTTCAGGCCTACGACCCGGGGTATTATGTCGCCTATGGCATTCCGGCCCCGGCGGTCGTGACCGGCGGCACCGGCTGCAGCGCAAGGACCTTTGTGCCTGATGTCGGAGCGGAAGAAGAAAAGCTGCTGGCCGCTTTGTCGGAGTATACGCCGGATGTCGATCTTGAGGCGGAGTTCCCGGCCGTGGGCGCAAACTTTGCCGAGGAAGTGCGGGTGACATGCGCCGCACCTTGATGCTGACTGGTCTGGGGCTGGCCGCGCTTTTCGGCCTTCTGTGGATGACGGGCGCGCTGGTCGGGCTGAGCGCGATGATCGCAGGTGCGCAACACGCGGCACAGGACCGTCTGGCAGCGGCAATCCGCGCGCTTCGGTCGGGCCAGACGGGGGCGCTTGTCGCCTTCTGGTCGGTGTGCCTGGCTTACGGTGTCCTGCATGCGGCAGGGCCCGGGCATGGCAAGCTTCTGATCGGGGGGTATGGCGTGGCCCGGCGGGTGCCGATGGCCCGTTTGGCGGGGCTGGCGCTTGCCTCAAGCCTGGCGCAGGCAGCAGTTGCCGTAGCGCTGGTCTATGCGCTTGTTGCGGCGCTTGGCTTGACCCGGACTGCCGTTGAAGGGGCCGCCGAGCATTGGATGACGCCACTTGGCAATGCGATGATTGCAGGCCTGGGCCTGTGGCTGGTCTGGCGCGGGATCGGCGGCTTGCGGCGGACGGCCGCCTCGTCGGGCGCAGGGGGCGATGCGCAGGCGCATGACCACGGGCACCACGACCACGGGCACGAGCACGGGCACGGGCACGGGCACCACGACCAGCGCAACCACGGGCACGGGCATGTCCACGGGCCGGAATGCAACCATGCCCACGGGCCGACGATTGACGAAGTGGCCGACATCACCGGCTGGCGCGACGGCCTGGCGCTGGTGACGGGCATCGCGATCCGGCCCTGTTCGGGTGCGCTGTTCGTGCTGATCCTGACCTGGCAGCTTGGCATTGGCCTTGCCGGCGTGATCGGCGCCTTTGTCATGGGGCTGGGGACAGGGCTTGTCACGATCGGGGTGGCGCTGATGGCGGTCTGGGCGCGTGAGGGCGCCTTTGCTGCCTTGCCGACGGGGCGTGTTGCCAGGGCTGTGCCCTTTGTCGAACTGGCGCTGGGCGGGGTGATCACGGTCGCCGCGCTGGGACTTCTGGTCGGATCGGTCTGACGCCGCACCACAGCGCCCATTCCGCCTTGTGAAGGCCGCCCGGCCCGCATAAGCCTGCCGCCATGACCCCGATGACCACATCAACCCACGCGCGCGAAACCCTTGCGCTCGGCCTGCCGCTTGCGGGCTCGTCGCTGGCGCAGATGGCGCTGCATGTGACGGATGTCGTGATGGTCGGCTGGTATGGCGTTGTCCCTTTGGCAGCGGTGGTCCTTGGGGCATCCAGTTTCTTCATCGTCTATGTGCTGGGCTCGGGCTTTGCAAAGGCAGTCTTGCCGATGGTCGCCGCCGCCCTTGCGCGGGGCGACGAGACGCAGGTCCGCCGCGACACGCGCATGGGGCTTTGGCTGTCGATTGCCTTCGGAATTGCGGTCTTTCCGGTGTTCTGGTGGTCAGGGCCAATTCTTTTGGCGCTGGGTCAGACGCCCGAAGTGTCGGCTCTTGCGCAGGACTATCTGCGGCTGGTCGGCTTCGGCATGGTCCCGGCGCTGTGCGTCACGGTGCTGCAAAGCTATCTGTCGGCGCTGGGCCGGACACAGGTGGTTCTGGTGGTAACGCTGGCTGCGGTTGGCGTGAACATTGCCGTCAACTGGCTTTTGATCTTCGGGAACTGGGGCTTTCCCGAGCTTGGCGCACGGGGATCGGCGGCCGCCACGATCTCGGCGCAGGTGCTTTCGCTTGTCATCCTTGGGCTTTACGCCGGACTCCTGCCGTCACTGCGCAGGTTTCATCTTTGGCAGCGATTCTGGCGGCCCGACTGGCCGGCGCTGCAGCAGGTCTGGCGGCTGGGCGTGCCCATCGGGTTGACCGGGCTGGCAGAGGGCGGGCTTTTCCATGCTTCGGCCCTGATGATGGGCTGGATCGGCACGGTGGAACTGGCCGCCCACGGTATCGCACTGGAGATCGCCGCGCTGACCTTCATGCTGCATGTGGGTCTGTCGATGTCGGCGACGATCCGGGTTGCACGGTTCCACGGTCAGGGCGACAGATCTGGTTTGCGGCTGGCGTCAAAGGTTGCGGTGGCGATGTCTTTGGGGGTGGCCCTGGCCTCGATCATCCTGTTCCTGTCGGTGCCAGAGCAGATCGTGGCCCTGTTTCTGGACATGGCGAAACCGGAAAGTGCCGCGATTGTCGCCTATGGGGCGGTCCTTCTGATGCTGGCGGCCCTGTTTCAGCTTGCCGATGGTATGCAGGTCATGGCGTTGGGGCTGTTGCGCGGAGTGCAGGATACACGGGTGCCGATGGTGCTGGCCACGGTAAGCTACTGGTTTGTCGGCATTCCCTGCAGCTATATGCTGGCCTTTCCGATGGGTCTTGGCGGGGTGGGCTTGTGGCTGGGGCTGGTCACGGGCCTGGTTTGCGCCTCGGCCAGCCTGATGTGGCGGTTCTGGCGGCTGGCGCGCTAGGCGGCGGGTCCGTATCGTTTGCCTTCAGCGCCAAAGATGGGCAAGGCTGGCAAAGCGGCCCTGAGCCCGCGCCAAAAGCCGGTTCACCGGGCCGGGATCAGGAATGTGCCCAGTGGTCAACCGGTCAAGCGCCACCTCAGGCGGGCAAGGACGGCGGCTTACCGGATCCCAGTAGCGTGGATAACCGATCAGCGCGGCGTGGGTAAGCGTTGCAAGGTCTGCTTGTGAGCGCCAGGCCGGAACCGGGCCAAGGTCTTGCGTCAGTCCCCACCCGGCATAGAACGGCGCACCAAGGCAGGTGACGGGCAGGCCGCGGACCAGCGCCTCGAACCCCAGAAGCGAGGTCATGGTCCAGACTTCCTGCACCACAGGCAAGAGTGCGGCCGGGTCAGCGACCGTGAGGACAACATCGGCGAGGTCCCCAAGCGCCGCTGGCGGGATCAAGCCCGGGCGCAGGCCAGCAACCACGTCCGGGTGTGGCTTGTAGATCACCACCGCGCCAGGGTTCGCGGCCCGAACGGTGCGGAGAAGGGCCAGGTTGGTCCGGATCTCGCCCCCGCCTTTCAAGATCGAGGCGTCGTTTTCGACCTGGCCCGGGACAAGGATGCGATGCCCGTCAGGAAGCTGCGACAGGGGCGGGGCCGGCAGGTTGTATTTCGTCAGTCCGCCGGCACGAAGCCGGACAAGCAGCGCGTCTGCTCTTTCACGCCCGCCTGGCGGCAGGTGGGCGGCAATCAGAGCGTCAAGCTGCGACGGGCGGCCCGGGTCGTAGTAGATGCCCCGATCATCGGTCACCAGACTGAGGGGGGGGACAAGCTCGGCCCCAAGTCCGCGTGAGCGCAGAAAGCCGTCTTCGATCCGCAGGCAGGGCGCTTTCGGCGCAAACCCCGCTGGCTCCTTTCCGGCCCAGACCAGAAGACCCCGGCCGGTCCGGGTGGCCAGGGCGTCGGCCGCTACCGGGTCGTCCTGAAAGCGCAAGGCACGCACGCCTCCGAAAAAAGCCTGCAGGCGTGGGCGCTTCCACAGCCGCATGCCTGCAGCGACATGGCCGCGCCGATCGTCACGGAAGGCGCGCGTCTCAGCCTCCAGCTGGTCGATGACCGCTTCCAGATCACAAAGCAGGTCGCGGCAGGGATCATACCACAACGGTGCGTGGATCATCGCCCCGGCGAAAAGCTGATCGGCGGTCAGTCTGGCCGTCCGCCGAGGCAGGTGGGTTTCATCCTGGGTCAGACCCCAACCGGCGTAGAAGGGTTGGCCGAAAACCCTGGGGCGGTGGCCATGCAGGATGGCCTCGAACCCCAGCTGTGACGACACGGTATAGACGGCGCTTGCAGCTGCAAGCATGCGGTGCGGTGAAATCGGATCCGTCGAAAGGACCACCCGGCCCCCCGCATCGGCCGGACTGAAATGGCCGGGGCGCAGACCGGATGCGGTTTCCGGATGGGCGCGGATGACGATGGATGCGTCGGGATGGTCGGCCAGGGCCGCATCCAGCATGATGCGGAACGTCGCGGCAGAGGCGTTGGCCTGGGCAATTGCGGCATCGCCGCGCGTCTGGTCGACAACCAGGACGTAGCCCGGTGGTGGCGCGGGCAGGTCTGAATCATGATTGTTGTATTTTGAAACATCAAGGTGCTTCAGGCGGGCAATAAGTCGTCTGGCAAGATCACGAATGTTCGAATCTGTCAAATTGTCGGATTGCAGAATCTCCTCGATCCGTGAGGGGCGGCTGCTGTCGAAGTGCACGCCGACCGGGTCGAAAAGCAGACCGATGGGTGGTTCCCCCCGCTGACGCCCCGGGTGGACCGAGCGCAGGAACGCATCCTCGACCCGGACAAGGGTGACACCACGGATGGCGGCCAGCTTTTCCCCCCGCCAGGCCGTCGGGCTGTGCCCCCAGACAAGAACGCCATCACCGGGGCCGGGAAACCCTAAGCGAAGCTCATGCCCGGCAAGGGCAAGGATGCGGTGCAATCTCTGGTCACGCAGGAAGGACAGGTTCTGATGCCACAACCTGCGTGGCACCCCCGGTATCAAACCGTCCTGACGCGCGCCCGCCACGGGCGCGCTCAGTTTCCAAGGGTTGCGGTGTTGGCGATGCTGGTCGCAGCGCCCGTTGTTCCTGTGATGGCCGAAAGCGCCTTTTGCCACCGCACGAACGGCGCTTCGGTCACATAAAGCGTGTCGCCGTCACGAATCTGGAAATCGCGCGCCTCGAACAGGCCCATCGGGCTGGTCAGGTCAAGCACATAGACCACGCGCTGGTCGGCGGTCAGGTCGGTGCGCCCGAGAACGGCATTGGCTACCGCGGCACTTTCGTCGCGCAGGATGAAAACGCCGGTGGGATCGGCCTCGACGGTCGAAAGCCCGCCGACCGTTGCAAGCGCCTCAAGCGCGGACAGGGTTTCGGATTCGAACGGCACCAGGGTCTGCGATCCCGTTGCCCCCAACGCGATGAAGTTGCGGCTGTCCTCTTCGACCACGATCATGTCACCCGGGCGCAACGCGATATCAAGTTCGGGTTTGCGGTAAAGGTCCTTCAGCCAGATCTTCCCGGTCTTGCCGCCCCGCGTCACCCGGATGATCGCAACATTGGGCTCGATTGCGACACCGCCGGATTTGGCCAGCATCGTGGCAAGAGTTCGTGTCGGCGCCTCGATCGGGTAGACCCCCGGACCAGCCGCTTGCCCCGCGATCGAGACCGAAGATCCGTCGCCTGCGATGCGTGACACGGTAACCTGCGGATCGGGGGTCTGGTCTTCAAGCTTGCGGGTGATGGCCTGGCGCAACCCTTCTGGGGTCTGGCCCGCAGCAAGGATGCGACCGGCGTAGGGCAGATAGATGAAGCCCTGACCGTCAACCTGAACTTCGCTGAGCGGTGTGACGCGCTGGCCGGTGTTGCCGAGAAGCGGTTCATCGCGGACGTTTTCGAACACGGTGATCGCCAGCGTGTCACCGGATGCGATGGTATCCGAGCCGATAAGGCCGGCATTTCTGAAGTCGGCGCTGAACCCAAAGCTTGGCTGGACCGCGGTGGCGCGCGTCACGGACGAGGTGACCGGAACGATGTAGGCGTTCCCGGCCTCGGCGACCGAACTTGACAGCACTTCTTCCTTGTAGGGACCAGAGCGTGGCAGCTCGCACCCGGAAAGAAGCGTCACCGACGCAATCAACACGAAGGATGCGGTCCGGTTCATTCTTGCTGACGACACTGCCGATTGTCCCCCAAGGTTCTTTATCGCCTTTTGCATGAGTCTAGCGGATCAGGCCCCATAGGGCCAGCGTGGAACGAGGCATTCAGCGGACGAGCCGCAACTGTTGCCGCGGTGCCGCTTTTCCCGATGTCAGAGCCTGGTAGGGGTCATCGGCGGACAGCATCATGTCTGCAACCTGACGCAAGAGGGCGCGTCGCCCGCGCGCCGAGTAGAAACCGCCGACAACCTGAGACGTTTCCAGAAGAAAACGCCGGTAGTCGCGGTATGCGCGGGTGTCGGGGCGTTCGGGTGCCGCAAAGAAGGCCTCAAGCGGTTGCGACGACACGAATTCCGGTTTGGCATAGACTGCGGCGCCGAAATTGCGCAACGGCAGGCCGCGCCACAGGGCCTGTTGCCCGGCAGTCGAATTGACCGTGACGGCGGACCTCGCGTCGTTCAGGAGTTGCGCAAGTTTGCCGCCGCGCACGAAATGCACCCGGTCGGCAAGCCCTCTCTCGGCGGCAAGGCGGCGGATCTGCGGCGAAAGCGGAACCCGGCCATCTTCCAGCGGGTGGGCCTTGAAAACCAGGTGATGGTGCGCGGGTGCCCCGGTGGCAAATCCTTCAATCACGATGGCCAGAAACTCGGTCATGCTGGCAAAGGGCGAATGGTCGCGAAAACTGGCGTCATGCTCCAGTTGCAAGATCGCAAGGTGATAGGGAAATCCGCCCTGACGGATGCGGGCTGTGGCAATACGGCGCTCCAGTCGATGGAACGGCATAAGGACGAGGCGTTTGAGGTAGAGGCGGAATTCCTGCCCGACCGTCAAGGCGCGATGCGGTCGGAAGTTGCGGTACGCCCCGAACCCCAGCGCCACGCAGCCGTGGTAAAGCGCGCCCCAGAACATGTGCTGGCGCATGTCGCCCCAGGTGGCGGGCGCATCCGGCAGATCAAGGTCTACCCTTACAAGGGCCGCCTGCATGTCGGCGACGGACAGCCCCATCAGCTTGGAATGGCCATTGGCCCCGCCGCGTTCATAGGTGACCCAGTAGGGTCGAAGATAGCCTTCTTCGAAGACATGGACTGTGATGCCTGCCTGCCGCGCCAATGCCACCGCCCGCGCATGGATCGGGCGCGTATCGCCATAAAGCACAAGGTCGGTGATTGCATGCTGGTCGAACAGGGCAGCGCAAGCGGCAGGCCAGTCCGCTTGCGGACCGTCAAAGGCCACATAGCCCGGACCGGGCCAGAAAATCCTGTCACCAAGGTTGAAGCCCACGCGCCAGACCCGCGCCCCGGCTGCGCGCAAAAGACCGGCGAGCCGATGGAACCATGGCCCGTGCGGACCTTGCAGAAACAGGAAGTGGCGGTCGGTCGGGGGCACGTCGGTCTTTCCAGTTCGGGTCAGCTTCCCGGCCTTGGCCCAGAAGTGCAGCAGAAATCGCAAGAAAGGGTGAAGAGATCATGGCAGCGGCGGGGGCAGGCTTGCAAGGCCGGGCAGAGCGGCTTAGGTCCGATCAAAGCTGAAAGACAGGAAGTATCGGAGCTTTTTCATGTTCACCGGAATTGTCACGGATATTGGTCGTATCGTCGAGACCCGCGTCACGGGCGACCTGCGCGCGCGGATCGCCACGCGCTATGACGTGGACGGTATCGACATCGGTGCGTCCATTGCCTGTGACGGGGTCTGCCTGACCGTGGTGGCGCTGGGACGCGGGCCAGATAACTGGTTCGAGGTCGAGATCTCGGGCGAGACGGTGTCGAAAACCAACATCGGTCACAACGGCTGGCCAGTCGGCACGCGGGTGAACCTTGAGCGCGCGTTGAAGGTGGGCGACGAGCTGGGGGGCCACATCGTTTCGGGCCACGTCGACGGCGTGGCCGAGGTGGTGGACGTCCGGTCCGAAGGCGGGTCGGTGCGCGTGACCTTCCGCGCGCCGGAGGCCTTTGCGAAGTTCATTGCTCCCAAGGGCTCGGTGGCGCTGAACGGCACCTCGCTGACGGTGAACGAGGTGCAGGGGGCCGAGTTCGGGGTGAACTTCATACCGCATACCCAGGCCGTGACGACCTGGGGCGAGGTGGCGGCGGGCGACAGGGTTAACCTGGAGGTCGACACGATGGCCCGCTATGTGGCGCGGCTGCGAGAGTACGGCTGAGGGCCAGCTCGGGGCTGACCCCGGAGGGTTTCACACCCTCCGGACCTCCCGTGGGATATTTGTGCAAATGTGAAAGACAATTTGAGCCAAATGCTGCGGAGTTTGGGATGAGCGGGATCGGGCATAACCGTGGCCCTTCTCTTGAGGGCGGGGCAAGCTGGCGGCGGCATTGCTGGACTGCCGCACGAAAGCAGTTGCTGCCGACCCTGCCGATCGAGGTGGTGCGGTTGCGGGTGAAGCGGGCGAAGGCGTTGGGGCTGGAGTATCGGACCTATGCCTCGGTGCGGGCGGCGACGGGGCATGATGTGGTGGCGTTTCTGTTTTCGTCCAATGCCTTGCGGGTATCGGTGCTACGACCTTCGATGCCGGTGGATCGGGTGGAAAAGCTGGTCGTGGTGCAATGCGGACGGCTGGCGCTGGCGGTGGAGCCGTTGACACCTGGGATGGTGGAGTCAGCAAATCCGGTTGTGCTGGACGCGTCGCACCCGGCACCCGATGCGCTGGCGGGGTTCGGCGAGGCGCGGGCAGCGTTACGCGCGGCGCTGGGCAAGCTGCCGTCGGATCAGGTGATCGTCGTGGGGGATATGGCGCTGGAGCGTGACTGGTGCGCAGCGGGGCGGCTGGCGGGTTATCTGCCGGCGGAGCGATATTTCGGGTGAGGACGCTGGATGAGATCCTCGCGTCGTGCTCGGACACTTTGTTCCCTGCCCAGATTGGCCGGGCACCGGTGCAACTTAACTCTGTCGCTAGCGATGGCGATACGCCCCTCCACGTCATGCTTTGGCGCGACGATACCGAAGCGGTGCTTGTGTTGTTGAAGGCTGGGGCGAAGGTGAATGTGGTGGGCGACATGTCGGAAACGCCGCTGCACATCGCTGTAAGGCGACAAAACATCATTGCAGCCGAAGCTTTGCTCAGGGCAGGTGCGGACCCCGACGCTTTGTCCGAATTCGGCGAGACACCACACACGATGGCAACGAAGCGGGCACCCAAGCTGCGCGGATTATTCAAATGACAAACGGCGGCCCCGCAGGACCGCCGTTTCCAAATTCAACGAACCCGAAAGATCAGGCCGCGCGGCCGATCAGGACGGAACCGACCTGCTTGGCGGCACCCGCCTCGTCCACACCGGACACAGCCGCGACTTCGCGGGTCAGGCGTTCGAGGGCGGCCTCGTAAAGCTGACGCTCGGAATAGCTTTGTTCGCGCTGGTCGTCGGCGCGGTGCAGGTCGCGGACGACCTCGGCGATCGACAGAAGGTCGCCCGAGTTGATCTTTTGTTCATACTCCTGGGCGCGGCGTGACCACATGGCGCGCTTGACCTTGGCCTTGCCCTTGAGGGTATCCAACGCCTTGGTGATCACGTCCGGGGCGGACAGGGCGCGCATGCCGATGTCCAGCGCCTTGTGGGTGGGCACGCGCAGGGTCATCTTGTCCTTCTCGAAGGAGATGACGAAAAGCTCCAGCTGAATCCCGGCGATCTGCTGTTCTTCGATGGAAATGATCTTGCCCACGCCATGCGCCGGGTAGACCACGAAATCATTCGGACGGAATGCAGGCTTCTTCAGTTTGG
>JAPLPF010000056.1:0-812 GCA_026400325.1 Rhodobacterales bacterium | reverse complement strand
GTTCGGAGGCCCCTTTCGCAACAAATTCCACGCACCCGGGCACCCCAGCCCTGGCGTGTGGAGTTGGATTGTCACAAAAGTCAAAGGCTCAGGCACTATGCGCTAAGCCGTCAGACAGGCTTCCATGCTTGTTTGTAAACAAACCATAACACAAATCGGCGCTGATTCCAACTGCCGAGGATTCGGGCATTTGCCCGCCAATTCATTGAAGAAGAACGATATTTTTGGAATCACCGATTCGTGGGCGGACAAGAATGCGAATCGGTTTGGGTGTCAGCCGCCGGCACCGGGCCCCTCGGCGAAGTACTTGTCCAGCTTGCCGGTCTCGCCATCCCGGTCTTCATAGCCCGGCAGCGGGTCTTTCTTCGTCACGATCACCGGCCATTGCACGGCATATTTGCGGTTGAACGTGACCCATTTTTCCATGTCCGGTTCGGTATCCGGACGGATGGCATCGGCGGGGCATTCCGGTTCGCACACGCCACAGTCGATGCATTCATCCGGGTGGATGACAAGCATGTTCTCGCCCTCGTAAAAGCAGTCCACCGGGCAAACTTCGACGCAGTCGGTGTATTTGCAGGCGATACAGTTGTCGACGACGACGTAGGTCATGGGATTGCTCTGGTACGGAACGATTGCGTCTAGCTAGTGCAGCGGCGCGGATCATTCAAGTCGGTCTGGAAGGCCGGGGCCTGGTTCGAGGTCAAGATACAGGTCCTGTGCCTCGCTCGCGGGTCCCCGGCGCAGGCCAAGCGCAAGGACGCGGATCACCCGGATGTGGGGGCCCTGGGGAAAGGTCAGGACATCGCCAG
>JAPLPF010000004.1 GCA_026400325.1 Rhodobacterales bacterium | reverse complement strand
GCGGTAAAGGCATACCCGCTTTGCGGAAAGTGGAATGCGATGTGGCCAAGGGTATGACCGGGCACGTCGATGACGCGGGCAAACTCGCGGCCGATGGAAAAGGTGCTGGCCTCGGTCAGGGCAAGGTCGAGGGGGGGCAGACGGTGGGCATCCGCGGCGGCACCAAGGATCATCGCGCCGGTCGCCACCCGCAACATCTCGACGCCAGAGATGTGGTCGTCATGATGATGGGTGATCAGAATGTCGCTGAGGGTCCAGTTGCGAACCTTGAGCGCGGCAAGGATGGGTGCTGCATCCGGCACGTCGATGACCGCCGTCTGGCCGCTGTCGGCATCGTGGACGAGGTAGGAGTAATTGTCCGAGCGGCAGGGGATCGTCACAAGTTCAAGCGCCATGGTCATCGGCCCTTTCCGGGGTATGATGACAACAGGATTGACCGGAGAGTGGCAGACCGCAATGCACCTTGATGTGCTGGACCTGAGGAACTTCTACTATCGCACGCAGTTGGGCCGGGTGGCGCAGCGGGCGATACGCGATCAGGTCGTCAAGCACTGGCCGCCGGGGCCGGGCCAGACGGTCGTGGGCTTCGGCTTTGCGGTGCCCCTGCTGCGGCCCTATCTGGGCGAGGCAGCGCGGGTCATCGGCCTGATGCCGGGCCCGCAGGGCGTGATGCCCTGGCCTGCGGGCATGGAAAACGTCAGTGTGCTGTGCGAAGATACGTCCTGGCCCTTGTCCACCGGTCTGGTGGACCGACTGGTGCTGATGCACGGGCTTGAGACCTCCGAGAACCCCTCGGCCCTTTTGGACGAGGCCGCCCGCGTGCTTGCGCCGGGAGGGCGGGCGCTGATGATCGTGCCGAACCGGTCAGGCCTGTGGGCGCGCAGCGATGTGACGCCCTTCGGCTATGGCCGCCCCTATTCGGTGGCCCAGCTTGAAGCCCAGTTGCGCCGTCACGGGTTTACACCAGAGCGCAGCCAGTCGGTCCTTTTCGCGCCACCTTCGGCAACGCGGTTCTGGCTTCGGACAGCCGAATTCTGGGAATCGATCGGCCGCAAGATGCCCTGGCTGGTCGGTGGGGTGCTGATGGTCGAGGTGTCAAAACAGGTCTATGCCCCAACCCGGGGCGGCCTTGGCGCTGTTGTGCGAAAGCCGTTGCGCGTGCTGGAGGGTGTCGGCAAAGGCAGCCCCGAGCCCGCACTGAACCGGCGCTGAACCGGCGCTGAACCGGCAGTCAACTCTGGCCGGGCGCGTGCATAATGTGTCAGCGCGGGCTGCGCGACGAAATGCCCCGAAACTCCTCGCTCTTGCGTCACGAAACCGGGAGCAACCCGGTTGCGGGGTGGATACGCCTCTGCTAAGGACGCCCGCAACGGATGGCGTGCGCCACGACAGTTGTCGCGGTGTGCGTCGTCGGATGGCCGGTTCACTGGGACCCGGTTGCCACAGACAGCGGAAGGGTTGACGTGTCAGAAACGGCTTCGATCTCTCTTGGAATTGCCTCGCGCTATGCCCTGGCCCTTTTCGAGCTTGCGAAAGAGGAAAAGGCACTCAAGGCCCTTGAATCCGACATCGCCGCCTTGTCCGAATCCCTTGCTGGCAGCGCCGATCTGCGGGGGGTCATCGCCTCGCCGATGATCAGCCGCGAAGACCAGAGCAATGCCATTTCGGCGATTGCGGCGAAGGGTTACCGCCGCCCGCGCGCTGACGGCCGCCCAGTCGAAAAAACTTGCCGAAACGCTGAAGGCCCGCGTCGGCAAGACCGTGAAACTGAAAACCACTGTCGATGAAACCCTCATCGGCGGTCTTGTCGTCAAGCTCGGCTCGACCATGATCGACACCTCGGTCAAGGCGAAGCTCGCAGCACTTCAGAATGCAATGAAAGAGGTTGGGTGATGGGAATTCAAGCTGCCGAGATCTCCGCGATCCTCAAAGAGCAGATCAAGAACTTTGGCAAGGACGCCGAAGTGGCCGAGGTTGGCCGCGTGCTGTCGGTCGGTGACGGGATTGCCCGTGTCCACGGCCTTGACAACGTGCAGGCCGGTGAGATGGTCGAATTCCCCGGCGGCATCCGCGGGATGGCGCTGAACCTGGAAGTCGACAACGTCGGGATCGTTATCTTCGGGTCCGACCAGGACATCAAGGAAGGCGACACCGTCAAGCGCACCAAGTCCATCGTGGACGTGCCTGCCGGTGACGCGCTGCTGGGCCGGGTCGTGGACGGCCTTGGCAACCCGATCGACGGCAAGGGCCCGATCAAGACAACTGAACGCCGAGTCGCCGACGTGAAGGCCCCCGGCATCATCCCGCGCAAATCGGTGCATGAACCCATGGCGACAGGCCTGAAGGCCATCGACGCGATGATCCCGATCGGCCGCGGCCAGCGCGAGCTGATCATCGGCGACCGCCAGACCGGCAAGACCGCCGTGGCGCTGGACACGATCCTGAACCAGAAGGCCTATAACGACGCCGCCGGTTCGGACGAATCGAAGAAGCTGTACTGCATCTACGTCGCTATCGGGCAGAAGCGGTCGACCGTGGCCCAGCTGGTGAAGAAGCTGCAGGAAACCGGGGCGGACGCCTATACCATCGTCGTCGCCGCCACCGCGTCGGACCCGGCGCCGATGCAGTTCCTGGCCCCCTATTCGGCGACCGCGATGGCGGAGTTCTTCCGCGACAACGGCCGCCATGCGCTGATCATCTATGATGATCTGTCCAAGCAGGCCGTCGCCTATCGCCAGATGTCGCTGCTGCTTCGTCGTCCGCCGGGGCGTGAGGCCTATCCGGGCGACGTGTTCTATCTTCACAGCCGCCTTCTGGAACGCTCGGCGAAGATGAATGAGGATTTCGGTTCGGGTTCGCTTACCGCGCTGCCGATCATCGAAACCCAGGCTGGCGACGTGTCGGCCTATATCCCGACGAACGTGATCTCGATCACCGACGGCCAGATCTTCCTGGAAACCGAACTTTTCTACCAGGGCGTCCGTCCGGCCGTGAATACCGGTCTCAGCGTGTCGCGCGTGGGCTCGTCTGCCCAGACCAACGCGATGAAGTCGGTTGCGGGCAAGGTTAAGCTGGAACTGGCGCAGTACCGCGAAATGGCGGCATTTGCGCAGTTCGGGTCCGACCTTGACGCATCGACGCAGGCACTGTTGAACCGTGGCGCACGTCTGACCGAGTTGATGAAGCAGGCACAATATGCCCCGCTGACCAACGCCGAGATTGTCTGCCTGATCTACGCAGGCACCAGTGGTGCCCTGGACAAGGTGGCGGTCAAGGACGTGGGCCGTTTCGAAGCGGGTCTGCTCAAGCACCTGCGCACGACAGGCAAGGCGTTGCTGGACGACATCACCAAGAATGACCGCAAGGTTGCGGGCGATCTGGAGAAAGCCATCAAGGCCGAAATCGCCGCCTTCGCCAAAGACTTCGCTTGAACGCCCTGAAGGAGTAGGCAGATGCCCAGCCTGAAGGCACTCAAGAACCGGATCGGCAGCGTCAAGAACACGCGCAAGATCACGAAGGCGATGCAGATGGTCGCCGCGGCCAAGCTGCGCCGCGCGCAGGAGGCTGCCGAAGCCGCCCGGCCGTTTGCCGAGCGGATGACGGCGGTGATGTCGGCGCTGGCTGCCGGTGTCGGCACCGGGGAAGGCGCACCAAAACTGCTGGCTGGAAACGGCAAGGACCAGGTGCATCTACTGGTCGTCATGACATCCGAGCGCGGGCTTTGCGGCGGCTTCAACTCATCCATCGTCAAGCTGGCCCGCGCCCGTGCGCTGGAGCTTTCCGGCCAGGGCAGGACGGTCAAGATCCTGACCGTCGGCAAGAAAGGCCGCGAGCAGCTCAAGCGGGACTGGTCGCAGGCCTTTGTCGGTCACGTCGACCTGACCGAGGTCAAGCGTGTGGGTTATGCCAATGCACAAGGCGTCGCGCGTGAGGCGATGGCTGCCTTCGAGGCGGGCGAGGTCGATGTTGTCACCATCTTCTACAACCGCTTCCAGTCGGTGATCGCGCAGATCCCGACGATGAAGCAGGTCATCCCGGCAACATTCGAAGCTGCCGGCTCGACTGCGCTTTACGACTATGAACCGTCGGAAGAGGCGATCCTTGCCGATCTTCTGCCGCGCGCCGTGGCCACCCAGATCTTCACGGCCTTGCTTGAGAACGGCGCCAGCGAACAGGGCGCGCGGATGTCCGCGATGGACAACGCGACCCGCAACGCAGGCGACATGATCAACAAGCTGACCATCCAGTACAACCGGTCGCGTCAGGCCGCGATCACCAAGGAACTGATCGAGATCATCTCGGGTGCCGAGGCACTCTGACCCATGACCCCGCAACCAACATATGTGCAGAACCGGGATGAGAGCGATCTGATGTTCTCGGTATGCTCGCTGGTGCGGGATCAGGATCAGTATGACCGTCTTCTGGCCAGCTTCGGGCGGTTCGGGTTCACGCCCGAAAACTCGGAGTTTCTGGCGGCCGACAACCGGGCGGGAAACCAGTTCGACGGCTTCAGCTGGCACAAGCACATGTGGTCCAAATGCAAGGGACGCTATGTGATCTTTTGCCATCAGGACGTGGAACTGATCGGGGCGGGATATGACGATCTTGTCGCGCGTCTGGAAGAACTGGAAACGGCCGATCCCAAATGGCTGGTCGCCGGCAATGCGGGTTGCACCTGGCGTCCGATCAACCATTCGCGGACTGCCGTCGTGCTGCACATCAGTGATGTCTTCGGGGATGATCGTGGCGGAAGCGGACTTCCCGCGCGCGTCGAAACGCTGGACGAGAACTTTCTGGTCATGCGTCGTCTGCGGCCAGTGCTGAATTCGTACGACATGGCCGGCTTTCATTACTATGGGGCTGACCTCTGCTTTCAGGCCGAGTTTCTGGGCGGCCGGGCCTATGCGATCGACTTTCATCTGCGGCATCACGGCAAGGCGATTCGGGACGAAGCCTTCGACCGCATCCGTCAGATGTTCGTCCAGAAATACCGGCGCTGGTTCCCGGGCCGGATCGTGCATTGCACGACCGGACGGGTGGCCCTTGGCGGCGGATGGTTCGACGCCCGGTAGCACCGGGTTGCACAAGATGACGGTCCGGTTGACCCGGGCCAATGGAAACAAAACGAAACGAGGCTTATGACAATGGCAAAATCTCCCTCCAAGGCTATGGGCAAGGTCACCCAGGTCATCGGCGCTGTCGTGGACGTGCAGTTCGCAGGCGACCTGCCCGCGATCCTGAACGCGCTGGAGACCACCAACAACGGCAAGCGCCTGGTTCTGGAAGTGGCCCAGCACCTTGGTGAAAGCACTGTCCGCTGCATCGCCATGGACGCGACCGAAGGTCTGGTTCGCGGAGCGCCGGTCAGTGACATGGGCGCGCCGATCTCGGTCCCGGTCGGCGATGGAACCCTTGGCCGCATCATCAACGTGATCGGCGAGCCGATCGACGAAAAGGGCCCCGTGGCCCATACCGAAAAGCGGGCGATCCACCAGCCTGCGCCATCCTTTGCCGATCAGGCGACCGATGCGCTGATCCTCGTCACCGGCATCAAGGTGATCGACCTTCTCGCGCCCTATTCGCGCGGCGGGAAGATCGGCCTTTTCGGCGGTGCGGGCGTGGGCAAGACGGTTCTGATCCAGGAACTGATCAACAACGTGGCCAAAGTGCACTCGGGCTACTCGGTCTTTGCGGGCGTGGGTGAGCGGACGCGTGAGGGCAACGACCTTTATCACGAATTCATCGAATCCGGCGTCATCAACATCGACGACCTGACCAAGTCGAAAGTGGCGCTGGTCTATGGCCAGATGAACGAACCGCCGGGGGCGCGTGCCCGTGTGGCGCTGACCGGCCTGACCATTGCGGAACAGTTCCGTGACCAGTCGGGGACGGACGTGCTGTTCTTTGTCGACAACATCTTCCGCTTTACCCAGGCCGGTTCGGAAGTGTCGGCGCTTCTGGGCCGTATCCCTTCGGCCGTTGGCTACCAGCCGACGCTGGCGACCGACATGGGCGCCCTGCAGGAACGCATCACCTCGACCAAGGCGGGTTCGATCACGTCCGTGCAGGCGATCTATGTTCCGGCCGACGACCTTACCGACCCCGCCCCTGCCACGTCCTTTGCCCACCTTGACGCCACGACCGTTCTGTCGCGCGCCATCTCGGAACTGGGCATCTACCCGGCCGTGGACCCGCTGGATAGCACCTCTCGTATTCTTGACCCGCTGGTCGTGGGTCAGGAGCACTATGATGTGGCCCGTTCGGTTCAGGGGATGCTGCAGCGCTACAAGTCGCTGCAGGACATCATCGCCATCCTTGGCATGGACGAACTGTCGGAAGAGGACAAGCTGACCGTGGCCCGCGCCCGGAAGATCCAGCGGTTCCTGTCGCAGCCCTTTGACGTGGCGCAGGTCTTCACCGGTTCGCCCGGTGTGCAGGTGCCGCTGGAAAAGACCATCGCCAGCTTCAAGGCCGTGGTTGCGGGTGAATACGACCACCTGCCGGAAGCCGCCTTCTACATGGTTGGCGACATCGAAGAAGTGAAAGCCAAGGCCGCCAAGCTTGCTGCGGCAGCGGCCTAAGGGGGCATCATGGCAACCACGGTGCAATTCGACCTTGTCAGTCCGGAACGGCGCCTTGCGTCCTTTCCGGCGACCGAGGTTCAGATCCCCGGCGCGATGGGCGACCTGACCGCGATGGAGGGGCATGCCTCGACCATCACCTCGCTGCGTCCCGGACTTCTGAAAGTGGTCGGCGCGGACGGGACCAAGACCTATGTCGTGACCGGCGGGTTTGCCGAGATCAGCCCGACCGGGGTTTCGGTGCTTGCCGAACAGGCGGTGCCGCTGGATGAGATGACGCCCGCCGCCCTCGACGCGCTGGTGGCCGACGCCTGCGAGGCGGCAGCAGTCAACCCGGACAAGGATGCCGCCGACAAGGCCGTGGCCGATCTGCAGGCCATGCGGGCCGCTGCCGCAGTCTGACCGGCCCCGGTCCTCAATGGAAATCAGCGAAAGCCCCGATTTTTCGGGGCTTTTTTACATTTTGTGACCACCTTTTGCCGCAGAGTTGGTCAGTATGCGGTTTGCCAGTGGACGCGAACAAATCATGAGACGAAATCTGAAGTCGATCGGGATCGAACAGGGGTCACGCGTCCTGTTCAACGATTTTGCACATGACGGGGCGATGTGGTCAGGGACTGGCCCGCGCGAAGTGCGTCATGCGCACCTTTTTGACACGCCATTCCTGGATGCCCCCGCCGTGATGATTGGCGTCACGATGTGGGACATCGACCACAAGACCAACTCTCGCGCTGACATCTCGGCCGAAAGCGTGACTGCACTCGGGTTCGAGATCGTCTTTCGCACCTGGGGGGATACCCACGTTGCCCGGATCAGGGCGGACTGGATGGCGATCGGCCAGACGCGAGACGACGATGACTGGGAGGTTGCCTGACGCCGTCAGCGCGCGGCGGCAGGGAAGCCGCCGAACCGGCGGACAAGGATGCCGGCGGCCTTCCAGCACAGCAGGGCGATGGCCGCGCCGACATAACCGTCCACCGCATAATGCCAGGCCAAAAGGACAGACCCGATCTGCATGGCAAGGGCGAACAGAGCCATGATGATCCCGGCAAGTCTTGACAGGCGGAACGCGAGGATCGCCATCAGGACGGACGTTGCTACATGCATGCTTGGAAAGGCGGAAATGGAGTTGATGCTGTCTTTCATGCTGTAGAAGCGCCACAGCAGGTCCTGGGTCTCGACCACCGAAAGCGCCCCGGTCGCGGCATGGGCATTCAGGCGCTCCATCAGCCCGGAGTAGGTTTCACCGAGGCCGAGGAGTTCATAATACGCCGGACCGGCCGAAGAGAACAGCGTAGCCATCAGATTTCCGCCCACTGCCCAGGTCAGCAGAAAGGCAAGAAGGTACTGCATGCGTACGGCGTTGTCGGGACGCAGGAAGCAGACGATCAGCAACGCCATGTACATCAGGAAAAGCCAGACGTTGTAGACGCCGGTGAAAAAGATGATCGGATAATGGCCACCAAAGACCATATGGGCATACTCGTGCGGCAGTCGCCCGAAATGCAGCAGGCGGTCCAGTTCCATGAAGGTCACATCCCAGCTGAACGGATGCAAAACCGGGATCAGGTTCTTCAACTTGGCAAAGGCGATCAGGACCATCGCCATCAGAACTATGGCAATCAGGGCGCCGACCATGCGGTCCCGGTCAGACAGGACGGCCCGAACCTCGACCTTCAGGACGGCAACCCTGTCTGGCACCCGGTCAACATAGGTCAGGACCAGAAGGCGCCAGAACAGGACGAAAAACGCCATCTGCGGCAACTTGATGAGGAAGTCCTTGAACAGGACAACTGCAAGCTGCCCGTTGACGACCACGCCGTTCAGGTGGCTAAGCCATAAGGCCAGCATGAGATAGGCCAAAGCCAGGCCAGCAAGCAAGGCGTGGCGCCACAGCAAATTGCCGATTCCGGCTGGACCGATGGACGAGATCTTTTGCATTTTGCCACTGACAAGCATGAACAATATGCCAGTTGGCTGCATATTGCGGCTGAATATGGGCCGAATGAGATCGAAAGGGCGGTTTCACCCGCGCTGATAAAGTCCTTCGTAGATCGGCACCAAGGTGTCCGTCTCGAACAGCGACGATACCGACATGCCGCCCCAGATGTTCAGGATCGCCTGCGCAAAGATCGGCGCGGTCGGCACGATGCGGATGTTCCGTGCGGCCTTCACCTGCTCGGAAGGCTCGATCGAATCGGTGATGACCAGCGACTTCATCACCGAATTCTGCACCCGTTCCACCGCTGGCCCGGACAAAACACCGTGGGTGATATAGCTGTGAACCTCGGTCGCCCCCGCCTCCATCAGCGTCTCGGCGGCTTTGCACAGCGTGCCCGCCGTATCGCAGATGTCATCGACGATGATGCACTTGTGCCCCCGCACGTCGCCGATCACCGTCATTCCGGCAATCTCGCCCGCCTTTTCGCGCCGCTTGTCCACGATGGCGAGGGGGGCATTGATCCGCTTGGCAAGCTCACGCGCGCGGGCCACGCCGCCCACGTCGGGCGACACGACCATGAGATCGTTCATCTGGCCCTTGAACTGGTGTTCGATGTCCAGCGCAAAGACCGGGCTGGCGTAAAGGTTGTCCACCGGGATGTCGAAGAAGCCCTGGATCTGGGCGGCATGCAGGTCCAGCGTCAGGACCCTGTCCACCCCGGCCTCGGCAATCATGTTGGCGACCAGCTTGGCGGTGATCGGCGTGCGGGCCTTGGCACGGCGGTCCTGGCGGGCATAGCCGAAATAGGGGATCACGGCGGTAATCCGGGAGGCAGAGGACCGGCGCAGCGCGTCGGTCATGATCAGAAGCTCCATCAGGTTGTCGTTCGCCGGGTTCGAGGTGGACTGGATGATGTACATGTCCTCGCCCCGGACATTCTCGAACACCTCGACGAAGATCTCCTGATCGTTGAACCGCTCGACCCGGGCCTCCACCAGATTGACGCTCATCCCCCGATGCATCGACATGCGGCGCGCGATGGACTTGGCCAGCGACAGGTTGGCATTGCCGGCGATGAGCTTCGGTTCGGTGACAGCGGGCATGGCATCTCCGGATGACGGTTGCGTGACGTGCCTTCGCTTATCATCCGGGCTGGCCATTGCAAACCGGCAGGGCAAGGTTCAGCGCGCTTTTCCGTGCAGAAGCCGCACAGCGGTCAGTAGGCTGCAAGGAAGCGGTCGACAT
>JAPLPF010000054.1 GCA_026400325.1 Rhodobacterales bacterium | reverse complement strand
CCTCATCTGAAGGTCTTTCGCGGGTCGAAGGCGTCGCGCCCCCCTTCGAAGATGAAGACCAGCAAGGACAGCATGATCGCGAAGGTGAAGAATGCGGTGAAGGCCAGATGCGGGGCCTGCAGGTTCTGCTGCGCCTGGCGTGACAGCTGGCCAAGCGACGGCAGATTTACCGGCAGACCGAAGCCCAGGTAATCAAGCGCCGCAAGGCTGCCAATCGCGCCGGTGACGGCAAACGGCAGGATCGTCAGCGTCGCGACCATCGCGTTTGGCAAAAGGTGGCGGAAGATGATCTGCCGGTCAGGCACGCCCAAGGCCTTGGCCGCGCGGACATATTCGAAATTCCGCGCCCGCAGGAATTCGGCCCGGACGACCCCCACGCGAGAGGTCCAGCCAAACAGGACCATCAACCCGATCAAAAGCCAGAAGCTTTTGCCCAGGATCGCGGTCAGGATGATGATGACATAAAGTTCGGGGATCGAATTCCACAGCTCGATGACGCGCTGGAAAACCAGGTCCGTCCGTCCGCCGAAGTAGCCCTGGACGGCCCCTGCCGCGACCCCGATGATCGTTGTCAGCGACACCACGACCAGCGCAAAGGTGACCGACAGCCGAAAGCCGTAGATCACCCGGGCCAGAACGTCGCGCGAGGTGTCGTCCGTTCCCAGCCAGTTCTGCGCACTTGGCGGTCCTGGCGCAACACCGCCGGTATCGACAATCGTGTTGTAACTGTAGCGGACCGGCGGCCAGAGGATCCAGCCCGGCGTCACCGGCTCGCCAAGGGCGGTGCCCTTGTCCTGAACCTCGGCGATGATGCCTTCGGGGTCATCCCAGCAGTCCAGCGATCCTGCCGCAATGATCAGACACTGAATCTCGACAGTGGAATACTTCGCCTCGGTCCGAAGGTCGCCGCCAAAGGCGGTTTCGGGATAAAAGCTCAGCACCGGGGCATGAAGCCCGCCGTCATAGCTGACCAGGATCGGCCGGTCATTGGCGATCAGCTCGGCGCACAGCGACAGCCCGTACAGGACCAGAAAGATCCACAGCGACCAATAGGCCCGCCGGTTGGACTTGAAATTCCGCCAGCGCCGCTGGTTCAGGGACGACAAAGCCGGAAGCCGGGCCATCATCCGCGCCTTTCAAAGTCGATGCGGGGGTCCACCAGCACATACATGAGGTCGGAAATGATCCCGACCACCAGCCCGATCAGCCCGAAGGCAAAAAGCGTGCCGAAGATCACCGGATAATCCCGCTCGACCGCCGCGCGATAGCCAAGCTGCCCCAGACCGTCCAGCGAGAAGATCAGTTCGATGATCAGGCTTGACCCGAAGAAGACGCCCAGGAACAGCCCCGGAAACCCGGCAATGACGATCAGCATCGCGTTGCGGAACACATGGCCGTAAAGCACGCGTGATTCCGTGAGGCCCTTGGCGCGGGCGGTCAGGACATACTGCTTCTTGATCTCGTCCAGAAAGCTGTTCTTTGTCAAAAGCGTCAACGTGGCAAAGGCCGAGATCAGCTGCGCCGTTACCGGCAGGGTGATGTGCCAAAGGTAATCGGTGATCTTGCCCCAAAGGGTGAAGTCTTCCCACCCGTCGCTGGTCAGGCCGCGCAGGGGAAACCATTGCAGATAGGACCCGCCCGCAAAGACCACCATCAGCAGGATTGCGAACAAAAACCCCGGTATAGCATAGGCCGCAATGATGATGCTGCTGGTCCAGGTGTCGAAACTTGACCCGTCATGCACCGCCTTGCGGATGCCAAGCGGGATCGAGATGAGATAGGCGATTACCGTGGACCACAGGCCAAGCGTGATCGAGACGGGCATCTTCTCCAGCACCAGATCGAAGACCGAGATTGACCGGAAGTAGCTTTCCCCGAAATCCAGCGTCAGATAATTGCCCATCATGATGAAAAAGCGTTCAACCGCGGGGATCGTCTCTTTGCGGCATTCCGGGGCGGTGACGGACGGCTCTCCGGCAAAGCCTTCGTCACAGGCGATGCGGGCAAAGCCGAACTGCACCTCAAGCTTGGCCAGAAACTCGGGCGGCAGGCCACGGGCGCCAACATAGGCTGCACCGGTTTCCTCTTGCACTCCGCCGCCTTAGGTTCCGGCCAGTTTCTTTATGGCGTCGCCTTCGCCTTCCAGTCGCGCCAGCACCTGTTCGACCGGTCCGCCGGGCACGAACTGGGTCAGCGCAAAGTTGATGACCATCACGCCGAACAGCGTGGGGATCACCAGCAACAAGCGGCGAAGGATGTAAGCGCCCAAGGTTCCTGCCCGTTCTTTGTTCTTACAACGCGCCCTTGGCTTTCAGCGCATCGGCTTTCTCGGCGTTGTACCACCAGATCGACAATTCGCCCAGCCCATATGGGGGCAGCGTGTCAGGGTGTTCATACATG
>JAPLPF010000122.1 GCA_026400325.1 Rhodobacterales bacterium | reverse complement strand
AGGTAGTAGCTGCTGTCGACATCGCGCAACAGCGGCAGCTTGTGGCCGCTCTCCTTGGACCAGGCCTCCAGCTCGGGGATGGTGTCGAACAGCATGTATTGGTGGCTCATCACCATCATCGGGACGCGGCGGCCGAACATCGCGCCCACTTGCGCAGCGTAATACCCGCCCGCGTTCACCACGTATTCGGCCCGGACCTCGCCCTTGGGGGTGGTCAGGATCCACTCCTTGCCCGTCCAGCGCGCGGCGGTGACCGGGCAGAACCGCTCGATCCGCGCCCCGAGCTTCCTCGCGCCAGTGGCAAGCGCCTGGGTCAGCTGGGCCGGGTCGATGTCGCCGTCATAGGGATCGTAAAGCGCGCCGGTCAGATCGTGGCTTTCCACGAAGGGATAGCGCGACCTGATCTCGTCCGGCGACAGGATATCAAGGTCCATGCCCTGATACCGACCCATGCCCACGACCTTTCTGAATTCGGCAAGTCGTTCCGAACTGTGGCCCAACCGGACCGATCCGGTGACGTTGTAGTTCATCGGGTAGCCGACCGCCTCGCCAAGGTCGCGATAAAGACTGGCAGAGTAGCGCTGCACGTTCATGATCGACCAGCTTGACGAAAATGTCGGCACATTGCCCGCGGCATGCCAGGTGGACCCTGCCGTCAGTTCGTTCTTTTCCAAAAGCAGGCAGTCGGTCCATCCCGCCTTCGCCAGATGGTACAGCGCCGAGGCCCCGACAGCCCCGCCCCCGATGATCACCACCCGCGCCGATGCGAACTCACCCATGACCGTCTCCCAGTTCCGCGCGCCACTATCGGCCCTTGTGACTGCGCTTTCAATTCGGCGAAGGCCCGGCTATTGATCGGATAACCCGATCACGACCTGTCATCTTTGCAAAAGTATTCCACAGGGGATCCCGGGGTGTGAAACCCCCGGCGCTTTCCACCAGAGCCGGGGCCAACCCATGCAGATCGACCTTCTCGACACCTTCCTTGACCTCGCCGAGACCCGCAGCTTTCACCGCACGGCGGAACGTCTGCGCATCACCCAGTCCACCGTCTCGGCCCGGGTGTCGGTGTTGGAACAGGCCGTTGGCGCGCGGCTCTTCGACCGCTCGCGCGCGGGTACCGACCTTACGCCGGCTGGCAAAAGGTTTGAGCCGCACGCCCGCGCCCTGCGTCACGAATGGAACGAGGCCCGCCGCCGCATCCAGATCCCGCAGGGTGCGGCGCAGCTTTTGCGCCTTGGCATCCAGAACGACCTGGCGGCGGTCTATCTGGGCGACTGGGTGGCCGAGTTCCGCGCAGCCCTGCCCCAGACCGCCTTCTACATCGAGCCGGATTACTCCAACCAGATGTGTGCCGACCTCTTGATCGGCATCCTTGACTTTGCGGTGATGTTTTCGCCCAAACCCCACCCCGACCTCCACTTCGACAGCGTCGGTGACGTGACCTACCGGATGATCTCGACCGAAACGACCCGCCTGACCGAGGTGACGGCAGACCGGTTCGTTTTTGCCCACTTTTCCCCCGCATTCGAGGAAATGCACCGCCAACTGACGCCAGACCTTGCGGGCGCGCAGGTTTCCGTCGGGCAGTCCGGGTCCGTGGTGTCGCTTCTGATGGCGATGGGCGGATCGGGGTATGTGCTGGAAAAGACCGCGGCAGAGCTGATTTCGGGCGGGAGATTCATGGCCGTCCAGGACGCACCCGATCTGCGCCAACCGGTATTTGCCGCACTCCACATCCGTCACCGGACGCAAGGTCTGCACCGCAAGCTCACGCAACTGGTAGCGCGGCATTTCGACTAGGGCCGCCCCCTGGCCTTGACCAGCCCAAGCGCTGGCACAGGGACAGACGCCCGAGTGGCCTGCCGCTCAGAACGTCATTTGCACCCGATGCCCCGGCGCGTGGGCAAGACGGACAAAAGTGACAGCCCCTGCGGTTCCGTGTGTCGTGCGCTCTGCCACCAGAAGCGGCGTGCCCGGGTCAACGCCCATCACCTCCGCCTCACGCAGGCTGGCAGGTTCGGCCGTGAAGGCGATGTCGCCGGACACGAGGCTGACATGCGTCACCAGCCATTCGTTTGCACTGATGTCGGCAAAATCCGGTGCAGGGTCGGGCAGAACGGCGGGGTTCAGCCAGCGCGCCTCGAACACAAAGGGGCGCCCACCCGAAAGATGCAGGGTTTCCAGATAGCGCAAGGGTGTCGCTTCCGGCAGGCCAAGCCGGGCGGTCACGGGAACCGGGGCCGGGCCAAGCTGGTCAGTCAAGAGATCGAAGTCATACGGCAGCCCGCGCCCCAGCACATCCAGCCGGATCACCGGAATCTCCAGTCGCGCGCGCCGGACCGGTAGCGCGGCCACCCGCGTTCCGGCCCGCTTCTTGCGCTCGATCACCCCCGCTTCGGCCAGCGCCGTCAACGCCCGGTTGACGGTTGCCCGTGCCACACCGAATTCGACCGACAGGGCCTCTTCGCCCGGGATCAGTGCCCCTGGCGCCCAATCGCGCGCATGGATACGGCGCAGAACCTCGGCGCGGACATCCTCCCAGCCAAGGGTCATAGCGTCGCGCGCAAGCTGCGCATCGTGGTGCGAAAGCGGGCCTCTACCCGGTCGCGGGCGATGTGGCGGCCATCGCGGACGATGTGGCGACCGGCAGACCAAAGGTCGGTGACAAGGCCGTCCTGCCCGGCAAACAGGAACGCATCCAGCAACTGGTCGCCCTGCAGCCCCTCCAGCCGCACATCCTTTGTGTCCAGCACCACAAGGTCTGCCCAGTCGCCGACCCTGATCCCCCCAGCGCCACGTCCCGCCGCCTGCGCCCCGCCGGTCACCGCCGCGTCCCACAGCCGCCGCCCGGTCGAGCGCGCGTCCGCAATCACCGCCCGCGCCCGGGTGTTCAGGCGTTGGGAGTATTCCAGAAGCCGCAGCTCTTCAGCCAGCGCGATCCGCACATTGCTGTCCGTCCCCACCCCGAACTGTCCTCCAGACGCCAGCCACCCCGGCCCGTCGAAGATACCGTCGCCAAGATTGGCCTCGGTGATCGGGCACAGCCCTGCCACCGCCCCCGTTCCCGCCAACGCCGCCACCTCCTGCGGCGTCATCTGCGTCGCGTGGATCATGCACCAGCGCCCATCCAGCGGCAGGTTGGCCACAGCCCATTCCACTGGCCGCGCCCCCCAGGCGGTCTGAACCTCGGCCACCTCTGCCATCTGCTCGGCGATGTGAATGTGGACCGGGCCACCCGGACAAATCGCACCCGCCCGGTCAAGCGTTTCCCGACTGACCGCCCGCAAGCTGTGCGGCGCGACACCAAGAACCGCATCCGGCATGCCGGAAAGCGCACGCTCAGCCCCGTCCAGCAGCGCCGCGTAAACCCCGGGTGTCGAGCCGAAGCGCAACTGCCCACCCTGCAGGGCACGCCCATCCACCCCGCCCTGCTCATAGATCACCGGAAGATGGGTCAAGCCGAACCCTGTCGCCGACGCCGCCGCCACGATCCGCCCCGACATCTCTGCCAGGTCCGCATAGGTGCCCCCGCCGACCGGGTGATGAAGGTAGTGAAACTCGCAGACAGCGGAAAACCCGGCCTCCGCCATCTCGACCATCGCCTGCGCCGCGATCGCCTCGACATCATCGGGGGTCAGATGGTCAAGAAACCGGTACATCAACGCCCGCCAGGTCCAGAAACTGTCCTGCCCTGCGGTCCGTGCCTCGGTCAACCCGGCCATCGCGCGCTGGAAGGTGTGGGAATGAAGGTTCACCGGCGCCGGCAGGATGACCCCATGCCCGGGTCCGGAAAAGCCGGTCGAGACCTCCACGATCCGACCGCCGTCAATGCGGATGCGCACATCCTTTGCCCAGCCGTCCGGCAGCAAGGCGTTTTCAGCGAAAAGGATCATGGCGACTCGCTTGACTTGGTATATGTCTAGACATATTAGCCAATCATGCAGTCATAAGGCAAGCCATGCTTCTGACCCACGCCACCCTTGCGACGATGACATCAGGCTACGGCCTGATCGCCAACGCGGCCGTCGCACTGGACGGCGACCGCATCGCCTGGGCCGGACCGATGGCCGATTTGCCCGCTGCCTTTGGCGCGCTTGGCACGCATGACTGCCAGGGCCGCCTGGTCACCCCCGGCCTGATCGATTGCCACACCCACGCCATCCACGCCGGCCACCGCGCGGTCGAGTTCGAATTGCGTCTGCAGGGCGCAAGCTACGCCGAAATTGCCCAGGCGGGCGGCGGCATCCTGTCCACAGTAGCCGCCACCCGCGCGGCAAGCGAAGATCAGCTGCTCGCCCTTGCCCTGCCGCGGATCGACCAGTTGATCGCCTCGGGGGCCACGACGATCGAGGTCAAGTCCGGCTATGGTCTGACCGTGAAGGACGAGCTCAAAATGCTCCGCGCCGCCCGCCGTATCGGCACGCAGCGTCCTGTCACGGTGAAGACCACCCACCTTGCCGCCCATGCGCTTCCGCCAGACTACAAAGGCCGGGCAAAGGCCTACATTGACGAGATCGCCCTGCCCTCGCTGCGCGCCGCACAGGCCGAAGGGCTGATCGACGCCGTCGATGCCTTCTGCGAGACCATCGCCTTTTCGGTGTCGGACCTTCAGCCCCTGTTCACCGAGGCCCGCGCCCTGGGCTTGCCCGTCAAACTGCATGCCGAGCAATTGACCGATCAGGGCGGGGCGGCCTTCGCCGCCCGGCACGCGGCCCTGTCGGCGGACCATCTGGAATTCCTTTCGCCCGAAGGGATCGCCGCGATGGCCAAGGCAGGCACCGTCGCCGTGATCCTGCCGGGCGCCTTCTACACCCTGCGCGAAAGGCAAATGCCCCCGATCGCTGCACTCCGCTCTGCCGGGGTGCCGATGGCGGTGGCGACCGACCTCAACCCCGGCTCCTCGCCCCTCGCGTCGCTTACGCTGGCGATGAACATGGCCTGCACGCTGTTCCGCCTCACCCCGGAAGAGGCGCTGCTGGGTACCACCGCCCGCGCCGCCTGCGCGCTTGCGTTGCACGACCGGGGCCGGATCGCCCCCGGCCTGCGCGCCGATCTTTGCATCTGGAACGCCGAACATCCGGCGGAACTCAGCTACCGGATCGGGGCGACATCCCTGCACAAACGCATTTACGAAGGCCGCCCCGATGTCTGACACGTTGACCCCTGAAATCCTTTTTCCCGGCCAGGTCAGCCTTGCCCAGCTCGAGCGCATCTTTCGCCAGTCCCTGCCCGCCCGACTGGACGACAGCGCCCATCCCGGCATTGCACGCGCGGCCAGTCACATTGCCGCAGCGGCAAGGGGTGGGGCGGCGGTCTATGGGGTGAACACCGGCTTTGGCAAACTGGCATCCGTGAAGATTGCCGCGGAAGATACGGAAACCCTTCAGAAGAACCTGATCCTCAGCCATTGCTGCGGCGTGGGTGATCCGATGCCCACCGATGTGGCCCGCCTTATGATGGTGCTGAAGCTTCTGTCGTTGGGGCGCGGTGCATCCGGGGTCCGGCCCGACGTCGTGACGCTGATCGAAGGGATGCTGGCCCAAGGCGTGACGCCCGTGATCCCGGATCAAGGCTCGGTCGGTGCATCGGGCGACCTTGCCCCCTTGGCGCATATGGCGGCCGTGATGATCGGCCATGGCGAGGCGATGGTGGACGGAAACATCAAGTCCGGCGCCGAAGCACTTGCCTTGAAAGGGCTTTCCCCCATCACCCTTGGCCCGAAGGAAGGCCTTGCCTTGATCAATGGAACGCAGTTTTCCACCGCTTACGCCTTGGCCGGGTTGTTTCAGGCCTGGTCCGCTGCGCGTGAAGCGCTGGTGATTTCCGCGCTGTCCACCGACGCGATCATGGGGTCAACCGCCCCGCTGGCGGCCGAGATCCACAGCCTGCGCGGCCATCCCGGCCAGATCGACGCGGCGGCGGCCATGCGCGAGCTTCTGGACGGAAGCGAGATCCGCGAAAGCCATCGCGAGGGCGACACCCGCGTGCAGGACCCTTACTGCATCCGATGCCAGCCCCAGGTGACCGGTGCCGCGATGGATGTGTTGCGGATGGCCGCCCATACCCTGCAGATCGAGGCAAATGCCGCGACCGACAACCCGCTGGTGCTGTCGGATGGCCAGATCGTGTCTGGTGGCAACTTCCACGCCGAACCGGTAGGTTTTGCTGCCGACATGATCGCCATGGCGATTGCCGAAATCGGCTCGATTGCCCAGCGGCGGGTCGCCCTGATGGTCGATCCGACGCTGTCGTTCGACCTTCCCGCCTTCCTGACACCAAGGCCTGGCCTCAACTCCGGCCTGATGATCGCCGAGGTCACCACAGCGGCGTTGATGAGCGAAAACAAGCACCTCGCCCACCCGACAGTGATCGACAGCACGCCCACCTCTGCCAACCAGGAGGACCATGTCAGCATGGCTGCTCACGGTGCGCGGCGTCTTCGGCGCATGGTCAGGAACCTGAACGTGATCCTTGGGGTCGAGGCGATGTGCGCCACGCAGGGTGTGGAATTCCGAGCGCCGCTCGGGACGTCCACCCCCTTGAAAGCCGCCATCGCAGTCTTCCGGACCGAAGTCCGCTCGCTGGAGGATGACCGCTACCTCGCCCCCGACCTCGCCCGCGCCGCCGAACTTGTCGCCAGAGGGGCCTTGTCTCAGGCGGCGGGAACCGCTCTTCCCGCCCTCGACTGATTTCATCTGTCCGAAAATATCCTCAGGGGGTCCGGGGGGCGAAGCGCCCCCGGGGTCTCCACCCGCAAAGGAGCCAATCATGACGAACCCCCGCCACAACATGCGTGATGTCTACCCCCCGACCGGACCGGAAAAGACCTGCAAAAGCTGGCAGACCGAGGCGGCGATGCGGATGTTGATGAACAACCTGCACCCCGACGTGGCCGAAAACCCGCACGAGCTGGTGGTCTACGGCGGCATCGGGCGCGCCGCCCGCACCTGGGAGGATTTCGACCGCATCATCGCGGGCCTGAAGGACCTTGAGGCCGACGAGACGCTGGTGGTCCAGTCCGGCAAGCCCATCGCCATCATCCGCACCCATGCCGATGCCCCGCGCGTGCTGATCGCGAACTCGAACCTTGTGCCGCATTGGGCGACCTGGGCGCATTTCAACGAGTTGGATCGCAAGGGCCTGATGATGTACGGCCAGATGACCGCCGGGTCCTGGATCTACATCGGCACCCAAGGGATCGTGCAGGGCACCTACGAGACCTTTGCCGAGGCGGGCCGCCAGCACTACGGTGGCAGTCTTGTCGGCAAGTGGATCCTGACCGGCGGCCTGGGCGGCATGGGCGGGGCGCAACCCCTGGCCGCCGTGATGGCCGGGGCGTGCTGTCTTGCGGTCGAGGTGGACGAGACCCGGATCGATTTCCGCCTGCGCACTCGCTATGTCGATGCCAAGGCCCGCACGCTGGACGAGGCTCTGGCCATGATCGCCGAGTGGACCGCGAAGGGCGAGGCAAAGTCGGTCGGCCTTCTGGGCAATGCGGCGGAAGTATTCCCGGAACTCCTGAAACGAATGAAAGCCGGGGGTCCGCGCCCCGATATCGTTACCGACCAGACAAGCGCCCATGATCCGCTGCACGGCTATTGTCCGATTGGCTGGTCCGTGGCGGAATGGCGGGCGCGGCAAGAAACGGACCCGGCTGCCGTGGAAACCGCCGCGCGCCAGTCGATGCGGACGCATGTCGAGGCAATGGTAGGTTTCTGGAACGCCGGGGTGCCGACGCTCGACTACGGTAACAACATCCGGCAGGTCGCGAAGGAGGAGGGGTTCGAGAACGCCTTTGCCTTCCCCGGTTTCGTGCCGGCCTATATCCGCCCCCTCTTTTGCAAGGGGATCGGCCCCTTCCGCTGGGTGGCCCTGTCCGGCGACCCCGAGGATATCCGGAAAACCGATGCGGCGATGAAGCGTCTTTTCCCGCAGAACGCCCACCTGCATCGCTGGCTCGACATGGCAAGTGACCGCATCGCCTTTCAGGGCCTGCCCGCGCGGATCTGCTGGATCGGGCTGGGCGACCGGCATCGGGCCGGGTTGATGTTCAACGAGATGGTGGCCAGCGGCGAGTTGAAGGCCCCCATCGTCATCGGGCGCGACCACCTTGACGCAGGCTCGGTCGCCAGTCCGAACCGGGAAACCGAGGCGATGAAGGATGGGTCCGACGCGGTCAGCGACTGGCCCTTGCTCAATGCGCTGGTGAACACCGCCTCGGGGGCGACCTGGGTGTCGATCCATCATGGCGGCGGTGTCGGCATGGGCTTCAGCCAGCACGCCGGAGTGGTGATCGTGGCGGACGGCACGCCCGAGGCGGCACGGCGGCTGGAGCGGGTCTTGTGGAACGACCCGGCCTCGGGCGTCTGGCGCCATGCCGATGCGGGCTATGAGACGGCGATCACCTGCGCGAAAGAGCATGGGCTTCGCTTGCCGGGCATCCTGGGGGCCTGACGGGCGTCTTCGGGCCACTGCTGCACCTCCTCGTGCGACTTCGTCTTCTCGTCGGGACGAGGAGTGACGAAGTCATCGACGAGCCGCCCCGGTCAAAGGGTTCGAGGGTTCTTGCCCCCTTCGCGCCAGATCGGGTTTGACCAGGCACGCTTGCCGGCGGCGTCTATGACCGCCACCCGGATCCAGGGGCTGTTGTTCAATCGGACCAGCGGCACCTCGGCACGGGTCATGCTGTGGCCATGCACTGCCTTTGCCCCGGTGCCATGGCCGATCGCCACCGCAGAAACCACGGCCGAGCTTTCGATCACGACATGATCGCCCTCAAGCCGGACATCGCGCAGTTCCGGCCCCTGGCTGGAGTAGAGCGCCCCGGATTTCAAAGCCGCAAGCAACGCTTCGGGCGTGTTTTCCTGTGCCTTGACCATGACCCAGCCCCCGAAATGATCGGGTTCGGAAAAATGTGCGTCGTCGGTCGCAATCAACGACAGCT
>JAPLPF010000098.1 GCA_026400325.1 Rhodobacterales bacterium | reverse complement strand
CTTCGTCCCGCAGGGCATCAGCGCCGATATCATCGCCACCGAATACGGCTTTACCCGCGATCAGGCCGATGCCCTTGCCGTCGAATCCCAGCGCCGCGCTGCTGCCGCCTGGGCTGACAACCGCTTCGCGAAATCGGTCATCACCATCCGGGACCAGAACGGCCTGCCGATCCTTTCGACCGACGAATACATGCGCCCCGGCACCGACATGCAGGCGCTGGGTGCGCTCAAGCCCGCGTTCAAGGACATGGGCGAGGTGATGCCCGGCTTCGACAAGATCGCGCTGATGAAGTATCCGCACCTGGAGCGGATCACCCACATCCACCACGCCGGAAACTCCAGCGGCATCGTTGACGGCGCGGCGGCGGTCCTGATCGGTGACGCGGCCTTTGGCAAGGCTCACGGGTTGAAACCCCGCGCCCGCATCCGCGCGACGGCGAAGATCGGCACCGACCCCACGATCATGCTGACCGGCCCGGTTCCCGCCACGCAGAAGATCCTGCACGACAGCGGCCTTTCGATCAGCGACATCGACCTGTTCGAGGTGAACGAGGCGTTTGCCTCGGTCGTCCTGCGCTTCCAGCAGGCCTTTGACGTGGACCCTGCGCTGGTCAACGTCAACGGTGGGTCCATCGCCATGGGCCACCCGCTTGGCGCGACCGGCGCGATCATCATCGGCACATTGCTGGACGAACTGGAGCGGCAGGACAAGGCCATGGGTCTGGCCACGCTCTGCATCGCCTCCGGCATGGGTGCCGCCACGATCATCGAAAGGGTCTGACCCGATGCGCTGGCCAACCTCTCAGCGCGACCGGCTGGCAAGGCAAGTCCCTGTTGCTGTCGCTTGCGGGTCGCTCCCTGATGTTCGCCTTCGCAGTCTCTTGTTTGCTTCGGATTGCCATTGCCCTTCTTCAAAACGTTTTGGAAAGTGTTTTTGCCATGTTTCACGAGATTTCCGCCCAGCTGCGCCACCGCGCCGACCTGTTGTTGCAGGGTCGTATCGACGAATTGGTCACGTCCTATCACTGCCCCCTGCCACTGGAACTGGGCGACCGGCGGCTGATCGTCTGCACGGTGGAAGAGGGGCTTGCGATGCTGTCCCTGCTGCGCGCCGCATTGCTGTCTCGGGGTGTGGTCGCGTTGCGGCCAACCGTCGTGGCCCTGGACCTGCCGAGGAACGGCCGCTTTCGCGCCTGGGTGGACTGGCAGGAAGTGGCCCTTTCCGCCCAGGAAACCCGCACGTCTTCGTCGGTCCATTATTGCCGGATCACGCCCTCGGGCCCGGTAACCGAGATGCTGTGCTACACCCGGTTGTCGATGCCCGAACTCAACCCGCAGTTTGCCGAGCTTGCGCTGTCCGCCTGACACCGCCTGGCGGTCGAAGCGGCATTGCGGCCAGCAAAGGAGACGCACCTTGCCCGTAATCGACCCCGCCCGTGTGCCGGTCAAGACCGGCTCGATCTACCCCGAACCCTACGCCACGATGATGCAGGGCCGGTCGTCCCTGCGCCTGGGCGATGCCGGGGGGCTGACCCAGTTCGGCGTCAACCTGGTGATGCTGGAGCCCGGCGCGATGTCCAGCTTGCGCCACTGGCACCTGAACGAAGACGAGTTCGTGATGGTGACCGAAGGCGAATGTACCCTGGTTCAGGACGCGGGCGAAACCGTGATGCGCCCCGGTGACTGCGCGGCCTTTCCGGCTGGAAACCCCGACGGTCATCACTTCCTCAACCGCACTGACCGGCCCGCCCGCTTTCTGGTGATCGGCAGCAAGGCAAAGCACGAGATTGCGACCTATTCCGACGTCGACCTGCGCGTCGAGATAGAGGCAGGCCGCGCCGCGTTCACCTACAAGGACGGCACCCCGTTCAAGGGCCCACGCTGATGCCAAAGGTCACGCTGCCCCCCTGGGTCGACGAGACAGCCTATGTCCACCCGGTCATCGGCCAGCACCCCGGCCCTTACCGCTATCAGCTGATGTCCGACCCCGGCGGCCTGACTCAGTTCGGTGCATTCCTTGAAGAGCTGCCCCCCGGCAGCCGCTCGGGCCACCGCCACTGGCACGAGGCCGAGGATGAGATGATCTGGATGATCGAGGGTCAGGTCGTGCTGGTCGAGGACGTGCAGACTACGCTTTACCCCGGTGACGTCGCCACCTGGCCCGCCGGTCGCCCGGTCGGCCACCGGCTGGACAACCGCTCGGACGCTCTGGCCCGCTATCTGGTGATCGGCACCCGGAAGGACCGCGATACCGTCCACTACACCGACCACGATCTTGTCACCACCAAGGACGGCCCGCGCCGCGCCTATCACCGCCGCGACGGCCACCTCATCAAGGAGATCACCCCATGACCGACTTTACCCTGACGACAGATGCGGATGGCGTCGCGACGATCAGCTGGGACGTTGCGTCCAAGTCGATGAACGTGATGTCGACCGAGGCTTTCGCGCTGCTTAGCGATCTTGTTGACAAGGCGCTTGTCGATCCGGGGGTCAAGGGGATCATCCTGACCTCGGACAAGAAGGATTTCGCAGGCGGCATGGACCTGAACGTCATCGCCCGGATGCGGGCAGGCGGCGCCGGGGCAATCTTCGATGGCGTGATGGGCATGCACAAGGTCCTGCGCAAGATCGAACGTGCCGGGATGGACCCGAAAACCCTGAAGGGCGGGAAACCCATCGTCGCCGCCCTTCCCGGCACCGCCCTTGGCATCGGGCTTGAACTGCCGCTGTCCTGTCACCGCATCATCGCCGCCGACAACCCCAAGGCCAAGATCGGCCTGCCCGAGATCATGGTCGGCATCTTCCCCGGCGCCGGCGGCACCACGCGCCTTGTGCGCAAGCTGGGGGCAATGATGGCGGCACCCTTCCTGCTGGAAGGCAAGCTCTCCTCGCCGAAAGAGGCGAAGATGAACGGGATCATCGACGAGGTGGTGGCCCCCGAGGATCTGCTGAAGCGTGCCAAGGACTGGGTGCTGTCCGCCACCGATGCCGACCTTGTGAAACCCTGGGATGCCAAGGGCTACAAGATGCCGGGCGGCGCGCCCTATTCGGCCCCCGGCTTCCCGACCTTCGTCGGGGCCTCCGCCATGGTCCATGGCAAGACGATGGGCGTCTATCCGGCGGCCAAGGCCCTGCTGGCTGCGGTCTACGAAGGCGCGCTGGTGCCCTTCGACACGGCACTGAAGATCGAGGCGCGGCATTTCACTTCTGTCCTGATCAACCCGTCCTCCTCGGCCATGATCCGGTCGCTGTTCATCAACAAGGAAGCGCTGGAAAAGGGTGCGAACCGACCCAGGGTCGCCGATCAGACGGTGAAGAAACTTGGCGTCATCGGGGCCGGGATGATGGGCGCCGGCATCGCCTATGTCGCCGCCAACGCCGGGATCGAGGTCGTGCTGATCGACGCGACGCAAGAGTCTGCCGACAAGGGCAAGGCCCATTCCGAAGGCATCCTCGACAAAGGGCTAAAGCGCGGCAAGGTGACGGCGGCGAAGAAGGATGAGGTGTTGGGGCGGATTCTGCCGACGACCGATTATGCCGCGCTGAAGGGTTG
>JAPLPF010000146.1 GCA_026400325.1 Rhodobacterales bacterium | reverse complement strand
CCCTCGCCGCCGTGATGCTTGCACTTGGCCTCTTGCTGCATCTTGAAGACGGCTGACATGCTCCGACGTCTTGTCTTTGTGATGGTTCTGATCCTCGCTCTGCCACCCCGGGCCGAGGCGCAGGATCAGGCAACGCTTGTTTCGGACAGTCTGGCGATCGTCGGCGACTCTCGCCTGATCGCCGAGGGAAATGTGGAAGTGTTCTTCAAGGGCCGCCGTCTGAAGGCCAGCCGTATCGTCTTTGACCAGGCCACCGATCGGCTGGAAATCACCGGCCCGATCGTGCTGACCGACGAGACGGGCGGCATCCTCATCCTGGCCTCGCAGGCCGACATGCAGGCCGACCTGACCGAGGGCATCCTGACAAGCGCGCGGCTTGTGCTGGATCGGCAGCTGCAACTGGCGGCAAACAGGATGATGCGGGTCGGCGGGCGCTATACCGCGCTGCAGACGGTCACGGCGTCGTCCTGCAAGGTCTGCGCCGGCAACCCGACGCCCCTGTGGGAAATCCGGGCCGCCCGCGTGGTCCATGACGAGCAGGAGCGCCAGATCTACTTTGACCGCGCCCAGTTCAGGCTGGCCGGAGTGCCGGTATTCTTCATTCCACGTCTTCGGATGCCCGACCCGACGCTGGATCGCGCGACCGGCTTTCTGATGCCGTCGATCCGGACCACGTCGGACCTGGGGGCCGGGATAAAGCTGCCGTATTTCATCGCCCTCAGCCCATCGTCTGACCTGACGCTGATCCCCTACCTTACGCTGCGCAACAGCCAGACACTTGGTCTGCGCTATCGGCAAGTCTGGACAACGGGCGAGATCGAGCTGAACGGCGCCATCACCCGCGATGATCTGATCCCCGGCGACCCGCGCGGCTATCTTTTCGTGGATGGAGCCTTTGATCTGCCGCTGAATTTCGAACTGTCGATCAAGGGCCAGACCGTAAGCGATCCGGCTTATCTGCTGGACTACGGCATTGCCAACCTTGACCGGCTTGACAGCCGGGTCGAAGTCAAGCGCACCCGGCGGAACGAACATATCTCGGCCCGGATCATCAGCTTTCAAACCCTGCGGGATGACGAGGACAACACCACGATCCCGTCAATCCTGGCCGATCTGACCTTTCATCGCCGCTTTTCGCTTGGGGTCCTTGGGGGCGAAGGCGGCTTGCGGCTGCAGACCCACAACCACTATCGCAGTTCGACCGACCCTCTGGACACCTCTGGCGATGGCATAGCCGACGGACGTGATCTGGGCCGGGTCTCGGCGCGGATCGACTGGCGGCGCAGTTTTCTTTTGCCCATGGGCATCGAGGCCACCGTCCTTGGTGACGCGACGGCGGATGCCTACACCATTTCCGAAGACGCAATTTACGAAGGCTCGACCACGCGCACCCACGGCAACGCCGGGGTCGAGGTTCGCTGGCCCTGGGTAAAGGTGGCTGCAGCCGGCGCCACCCATGTCATTGAACCGGTTGCGCAACTGATCTGGTCCTCGTCCGATGCCGAGACGCTGCCGAACGAAGATTCGGTGCTGGTGGAGTTTGACGAGGGGAACATCTTCTCGCTGAACCGCTTTCCGGGGTCGGATGCAGTGGAACGTGGCCCGCGTGCCAATGTCGGCATGACCTGGACGCGCTATGACGCGGATGGCTGGTCGATGGGCGTGACGCTGGGGCGGGTCTTCCGCGAGGCGGACCTGGGGCAATTCGGTCCCGGATCGGGACTGGACGGCAAGACATCGGACTGGCTTGCCGCTGTGAACTTTGATCTGACGGACCAGCTTGCCCTGACCGCGCGCGCCGTCGTGAGTGACGACATGGACCTGACCAAGGGCGAGGCCCGCATCGCCTACAGCGGCAGCAAGACGGCGCTGTCGTCCTCGATGATCTGGGCGGTTGCCGATCCGCTGGAAAATCGCCAGGATCCCACGCAGGAGTTTACCTTTGACGCCAAGCGCAAGCTGACCCCGAACTGGACCGGCAAGCTGTCCGGCCGCTATGACTTTGTCGCCGACCGGGGCACCGTCGCCGGGTTTGGGCTGGAGTTCCTGAACGAATGCATGCGGGTCGACGTTTCCCTCTCGCGCAGGGCCCGGACGTGTCGGCAGTGAAGCGGCCGCGGCTGCATGGCGAAAGGCAGTGCGGGCACAGACCCGCAGGGATCGGATCATGGGCAGGAAGAGCGGCTGAGGCGATGGGATTGTCCTTTCTGAAAATGCGGCTTGCAGCCGTGCTTTGCGCAACGATCCTGGCCGGACCTGTTCCGGCGCAGGACTCATTCGCGCCACGACTTTATGTCGGCGATCGGGTGATCACCGAGTATGAGGTTGCACAGCGGGTCCTGTTCCTGAGGGCGCTGCGGTCTCCGGGCGACCTGGAAGAAGAAGCGTTGCGCGGGCTGGTGGAAGACCGCTTGCGCCAGACCGAGGCCGAGAGGCTGGAGTTGACCCTGACCGACGAAGAGGTCAAGGAAGGCATGGAGGAATTCGCCTCGCGGGCCAATCTTACCGCAGACGCCTTGACCGTCGAGCTGGAAAAGATCGACATCGCGCCGGAAACCTTCCGCGATTTCGTCAGTGCCGGTATCTTGTGGCGCAAGGTGATCCGGGCAAAGTTTGCAGGCAAGGTCGCTATCACCGAAACCGATGTCGATCGCGCGCTTGAGGCACTGGTCCGGCCCCGTGCGCTCAAGGTTCTGGCGTCCGAGTTGGTGATCGCGCTGCCGGAAGGCACCGATCCGACCGAGAAGCTTGCCCTTGCCGATGAGCTTTCCCGCACGATCAGCGGCGAGACCGCTTTCGCCGACGCCGCGCGCGAATACTCGGCCGCGCCGACTGCCGCCGAAGGCGGGCGCCTGGATTGGGTGCCTGTCGCCAATCTTCCGGCTGCCATCGGTGCAGCCGTGCTTGCCCTTGGCCCCGGCGAAGTGTCGGACCCCATTCAGGTTCCTGGCGCGGTGGTCCTGTTCCTCTTGCGTGACGTCGGCATGGACGAAACCGCCGAACCGGTGACGGTGACGGTGGAGTGGGCCGAGTTTCTGGTGCCGGACGATCCAAAGGAAATCGCGCGACTGCGCGCGTCCGTCGATGATTGCAACGACCTTTATCAACAGGCCAAGGGCTTGCCCCAGGACCGGTTGACCATCACCAAGGCGCTTGCCTCGGACGTTCCGGGTGATGTGGGGTTGGAGTTGGCAAGGCTTGACCCGGGCGAGACATCCGTCGCCCTGCAGCGCGCGGGGTTTCGGCGGTTCCTGATGCTTTGCGGCCGGGAACCGACGCCGGAAGAACCGATCAGCCGCGACGCCGTGCGCGAGCGGGTTATCAACCAAAAGCTTGAGGGTCTTGCCGCGCGCTATCTGGAAGAATTGCGCGCGGCCACGATCATCCGTGAGCCGTGAGCCCGCCGCTGCTTCTGACCTGCGGCGATCCCTCCGGCATCGGCCCCGAAATCGCGGCAAAGGCCTGGGCCTTGGGGGCGCGGTTTGTCTGGCTGGGTGATCCACGACATCTTCCCGCAGGCACAGACTGGCGTCCGGTGGTCGAGGGTGAGGCCCCGGAAGATGGCCCCCTTCCCGTCTTGTGCCACGATTTCCCGGACCTCGCGGTGCCTGGCCACCCAAGCCCGGCCAATGCCGCCAGTGTGATAGCCGTCATCGCGCGGGCCGTGGCCCTGGTGCAGGCAGGCCGGGCATCCGGCCTTTGCACGGCGCCGATCAACAAGAAGGCCCTCAAGGACGGCGCAGGTTTCGCCTTTCCCGGCCATACCGAGTTTCTGGCCCATCTTGCGGGGGTGCCCCGCGTGGTGATGATGCTGGCCTGTCCGCAACTGCGGGTAGTGCCGGTCACGATCCACATTCCAGTGTCAGAGGTGCCGCAGGCCCTGACGCCTGAGCTGCTGGAAGCGACCATCCGCATCACCCAAGCCGCGTTGATCCGCGACTTTGCAATTGCGGCGCCCCGTCTTGCGGTGGCAGGGCTCAATCCGCACGCAGGCGAAGGCGGGGCGATGGGGCGGGAAGAAGTGGACTGGCTTGCGCCGCTGGTCGCGCGTCTGTCGGGCGAAGGCATGGCGATACGGGGGCCGATGTCGGCAGACACGATGTTCCATGCTGGCGCGCGGGCGGGCTATGACGCGGCGATCTGCATGTACCACGATCAGGCGCTGATCCCGATCAAGACGCTTGATTTCGCCGGGGGGGTGAATGTGACGCTGGGCCTTCCCTTCGTGCGCACCTCGCCTGACCACGGGACAGCCTATGACATCGCCGGGCGCGGGCTTGCCGATCCGACCAGCCTGATGGCGGCGCTGCGGATGGCAGCAGAGATGGTGGCGCGGCGGTGAAAAGGACGCCTCCGGCGGGGATATTTTTGCCAGAATGAAAGGCTGAAAGTGGGAACCATTGACGGCCTGCCGCCACTGCGCGAGGTGATCCGGGCGCATGATCTGGTGGCAAAGCGCCAGCTGGGGCAGAATTTCCTTCTGGATCTGAACCTTACGGCAAAGATTGCGCGGTCGGCAGGGGATCTGTCGGGGTGCGACGTGCTGGAGGTTGGGCCAGGCCCGGGGGGCCTTACGCGCGGGCTTCTGGCCGAAGGCGCACGACGGGTGCTGGCGGTGGAAAAGGACGCGCGCTGTCTGCCCGCGCTGGCAGAAATCGCTGCGGCCTATCCGGGAAGACTGCAGGTGATTGTTGGCGACGCATTGGAGGTGGATGTTCGCGCGCATCTGACGCCCCCCGTGAAGATCGTCGCCAACCTGCCCTACAACGTGGGGACCGAACTTCTGGTCCGCTGGCTCTCGCCGCCGGTCTGGCCGCCGGTCTGGTCGTCGCTGACCCTGATGTTCCAGAAAGAGGTGGCCGAGCGGATCGTGGCACGACCCCGGACTGACCATTACGGGCGACTGGCGCTTCTCGCGCAATGGCGCTGCAACGCCGCCATCGTGATGACACTGCCACCCGAGGCGTTCACGCCGGCGCCAAAGGTGCATTCCGCAGTGGTCCACCTGACAGCGCTGCCCGAACCGCGTTTTCCCTGTGATTTCGCAGTGTTGCAACGGGTTACTGCGATGGCCTTCAACCAGCGGCGCAAGATGCTCCGGTCAAGCCTCAAGGGACTTGGACCCGGGATCGAGGGACTGCTTGAAAGCGTGGGCATCCCCCCGACCGCGCGGGCCGAGGAGATCGGGCTGGAACAGTTCTGTGCCTTGGGGCGGGCGGTTCAGGCGGCCTGACGCTTCGACAGCACGCGTGCCATCGTCTCGCCCATGGCACTGGGGTTCGGGGCGACGGTGATGCCGGCGGCCTCCAGAATCTCCACCTTTTCCTGCGCGGATTCGCCGAAAGCGCTGATGATGGCACCCGCGTGGCCCATCTTGCGACCCTTGGGGGCCGAAAGGCCGGCAATATAGGCGACCACGGGCTTGGTCATGTGGTCACGGGCGAAGGCGGCGGCCTCGGCTTCCTGCGGGCCGCCGATCTCACCGATCATCATGATCGCATCGGTCTCGGGGTCTGCTTCAAATAGCGCCAGGATGTCCTTGAAACTGCTGCCATTGATCGGATCACCCCCGATTCCGACCGAGGTGGAAACGCCGATCCCCAACGCCTTCATCTGGCTGGCCGCCTCATAGCCCAAGGTCCCGGAGCGACCGACGATGCCGATGCGCCCGGGCATGTAGATATGCGGCGGCATGATGCCCATGAAGCCCTTTCCGGGCGAGATGATCCCGGCGCAGTTCGGCCCCACAAGGCGCATCTTGCGCTCTTCCGGGTAGCGTTTCAGGAAACGCTTGACCTTCATCATGTCCTGGCTGGGGATGCCGTCAGTCACGCAGACGGCGGTCCTGATGCCGGCATCCGCGGCTTCCATGATCGCGTCTGCCGCAAAGGGCGGCGGAACGAAGACGAGCGACGCCTCGGCCCCTGTTGCCGCAACTGCCTCGCGCACGGTGTTGAAAAGCGGGCGGTCAAGGTGGGACTCGCCCCCCCTGCCCGGCGTGACACCACCGACAACATTGGTGCCGTGCTTTATCATGTCCGCAGCATGGAAAGCGCCGATGCGACCCGACATGCCCTGGACGATGACTTTCGTGGTCTCGGTGATCAGGATGGCCATGGGATGCTCCTTCAGGCGGCTTTGGCGGCGACAGCCTTGGCCGCAGCCTCGGCCAGGGTGTCGGCAGAGATGAGGGGAAGGCCGGAGGTTTCGATGATCCGCTTGCCTTCCTCGACATTGGTTCCGGCAAGGCGGACGACGACCGGAATGGTCAGGCCGACCTCTTGATAAGCCTTCACAACCCCCTCGGCGACCCAGTCGCAACGGTTGATCCCGGCGAAGATGTTCACAAGGATCACGCTGACGTTGCGGTCGGCAAGGACAGTGCGGAAGGCGCGGACAACGCGCTCGGGGCTCGCGCCGCCGCCGATGTCGAGAAAGTTCGCGGGCTCGCCCCCGGCCAGCTTGATCATGTCCATCGTGGCCATCGCAAGACCGGCGCCGTTGATGATGCAGCCGATGTCACCTTCAAGGCCGACATAGGCAAGGCCGTGGTCCCCAGCGGTGCTTTCGCGCGGGTCTTCCTGGCTGCGGTCGCGCAGTTCGGCCACTTCAGGACGGCGGAACAAGGCGTTTGTATCGAAAGACATTTTCGCGTCCAGGGCCACAAGGTCGCCCGCCCCGGTGATGACCAGCGGGTTGATTTCAACCATCACGGCGTCAAGATCACGGTAGGCGCGATAGCAGGCTTGCAGAATGTTGACCATCTGCGCGATCTGGCCACCCTTGAGGCCAAGCTGGAACGCAAGTTCCCGGGCCTGGAATTCCGACAGACCGACGGCGGGGTCGATGGTCATGCGGCGCAAGCTGTCGGGGTCGGTTTCGGCCAGTTCCTCGATCTCCATCCCGCCGTGGGCGGAGGCGACGATCATGATGCGTTCGGATTTGCGGTCAAGGACGAAACCCAGGTACATCTCGCGGGCGATGTCACTCGCGGCCTCGACCCAAAGGCGGTAGACGCCCTTGCCGTTGGCATCGGTCTGCTTGGTGACCAGCTGCTTGCCGAAAAGCGTGGCGGCGAAGGCAGCAACCTCATGCTCGTCGCGGCAAAGCTTGACGCCACCTGCGGCACCGCGACCACCGGAATGGATCTGGGCCTTGACGACCCAGGCACTGCCGCCAAGTTCCCGGGCGCGATAGCCGGCCTGTTCGGGGCTGTAGGCCAGCCCGCCGCGCGGGACCGGCACGCCAAAGCGGGCGAGGATTTCCTTGGCCTGATATTCGTGGATGTCCATGGGGTTACCTTCCGCTGATGGCTTCGGCGACGGCAAGCAGATTGCGCGCCATTTTTTCAGAGGCAGCGTCGATCATCTTGCCGTCAAGGCTGGCGGCTCCTTTGCCCTGGGCTTCGGCAAGTTTCAGTTCCTCGATGATACGGCGCGCCTTGGTGACCTCGGCCTCGGTCGGGCTGAAAACCTCGTTTGCAAGGGCCACCTGGGACGGGTGGATCGCCCACTTCCCCTCACACCCCAGGGCAGCCGCCCGGCGTGCGCCATCCTTGTAGCCCTCGGGGTCCGAGAAGTCGCCGAACGGGCCGTCGATGGCGCGAAGCCCATAGGCACGGCAGGCGATGACCATGCGGCTGATCGCGGCATGCCACTGGTCGCCGGGGTACATCGGGTTCAAGCCACCAATGTTGGTGGTGCGGGCGCGCATCGAGGCGGCGTAGTCGGCAACGCCGAAGTGCAGCGCCTCCAGCCGGCCGCCGAACTGGGCGATGGTTTCGACGTTCGCCATGCCGAGGGCGGTTTCGATGAGTGCTTCAAGCCCGACGCGGGTGGCATAGCCCCTGGCCTGTTCGATCTGGTTGACCATCGCCTCGACCATGTACAGGTCATCGCGGACGCCGACCTTGGGGACCAGAAGGGTGTGAACGCGCGACCCAGCCTGCTCCATCACATCGACCACGTCGCGGTACATGTAATGCGTGTCAAGGCCGTTGATCCGGACCGAGACGGTCTTGCCCTTGGCAGCCCAGTCGATGTCGTTCAACGCCTGGATGCAGTTCTTTCGCGCCTGTTCCTTTTCCGGCGGGGCGACGGCATCCTCAAGATCAAGAAAGACGTAATCGGCAGGACCGTCGGCAGCCTTGTCGATCATCGTCGGGTTCGAGGCCGGCACGGCAAGTTCAGACCGCTGCAGCCGCTGCTTGCGCAGCGGGTAAAGAGTATGGCTCATCTTGTTGAATTCCCTGTTATTCTGCTGCGATCTTGTTCGTCTGCTTCTGGCCTTGGGCATACCAGGCTTGCGCTGCGGCGACGCCGCTTCCCAAGGTCACATTCGCCCCTGCCTCGACCAGCGCCATCTCGGCCACAGCCAGGGCGGTCAGGCACATGCCCTCGTTCAGATCGCCCAGATGGCCGATGCGGAACACCTTGCCGGCCAGACGGGCAAGGCCCGACCCGAAGGAAGTATTGTAACGCGCATAGCCGATGCGGATCACCTCACGCGCGTCCACCCCTTCGGGCACGCGGATCGCCGTCACCGTGTTGGACGCCAGGGACGGATGTTCGGCACAGGTCTGCAGACCCCAGGCCGCAACCCCCCGCCGCACGCCTTCGGCAAGCCGGGCATGGCGGGCCAGGACCGTATCCAACCCTTCGGCATGGATGCGGTCAAGTGCCACCCGCATCCCATGCAGGATCTGCGTGGGCGGCGTGTAGGGGAAATATCCGGTGTCAGCCGTCATTGCGAAATCGCGAAACTCGAAATAGGCCCGGCGCATCGTGGCGGTTTCCGAGGCTTTCAGCGCCTTGGGGCTGATGGCAAGGATACCAAGGCCAGCCGGACACATCAGACCCTTCTGGCTTCCGGTCACGGCAAGATCAACGCCCCAATCGTCCATCCGAAAGTCGATCGACCCGACGGACGAGACGCCGTCGACAAACAGCATCGCGTCGTGGAACGCATCATCCAGGGCGCGGCGCACGCCGGCCACGTCGCTGGTCACACCGGTTGCGGTTTCGTTATGGGTCACGAACACCGCCTTGATCGCGCCGGTGCGGTCGGCGGCAAGACGGCGGGCGAATTCGCTGACCGGAGCGCCCGCACCCCACGCAACGTCGATCACTTCGACCTCCAGCCCAAGCCGGGTCGCCATCTCGACCCAAAGCGTTGAAAACTGGCCATGGCGTGCCATCAGAACCTTGTCACCGGGGTTCAGGGTATTGGTGATCGCGGCCTCCCAGGCCCCGGTGCCAGACCCGGGATACAGGATCACGCGGGCGGTTTCCGTGCGAAAGACACGACGCAGGTCGGCCAGGATGCCAAGGGTCAGGGCGCCGAACTCGGGCCCGCGCTGGTCTTCCATCGCGACGTTCATCGCCCGGCGGACGGGTTCGGGCACGTTGGTCGGGCCAGGAACAAAGAGATGGTTGATGCCAGTGCGCATGTCGTTCTCCGCTTGAGTTGCATGTCCCTCGCACCCCCGGCAGGATGTGCAAAGGCAAAGCGGGTTTCGCTGTGAATGCGAGAATTTACAAAACGGATTTTTTGTAATATTGTAATGAAGACAAAACTGATATGTGTGCGACAGTATGCAGAAAACCTTCATCGGACCCCATCTGCGCAGGCTGCGCACCGAAAGGGGCGAGACCCAGGGCGCGATGGCCAAGGCGCTTGGAATCAGCGCATCCTACGTCAACCTTCTGGAAAACAACGAGCGTTCGGTGTCGGTTCAGGTGCTTTTGCGGCTGTTTGATGCCTATGGCGTCGACTGGCGCGAAATTGCCGAAGATGACGGGACCGGCCAGCTTGCCGATTTGCGGGCAGCCTTGCAGGATCCGATTTTCGATACCCGACCAGACCTGCCGCAACTGCGCGCGGCCTTGGTTCACGCGCCAGACCTGGCGGGGGCGTTCCTGCGGCTGCACCGGGCCTGGCAGGCGGCAAACGACCAGCTTCTGGCGCGCAACGAAGGCGACGGCGGCACCATCGCCGCCAGCCCCGAGGCGGCGGTGCATACGGTCTTTCGCCGACACCGCAACCACTTTCGCGACCTTGAAGATGCGGCGGAACGGTTCTGGGCCGCCCCGGTTGAGCGCGATGAGGTCTACGGTGCCCTGAAGGCGCGGCTTCGGGATCGTTCAGGGATTGCCGTCCGACTGGTCCGGGTCGAGGACCTGCCCGGGACGCTGCGCCAGTATGACGAAGCCCGCCGAGAGATCCTGTTGTCCGAGGCGCTGGACCACACCAACCGCACCTTTCAGCTGATGCACATGTGCGGGCTTCTGGAACAGCGCGAGTTGCTGGATGGTCTTGTCAACCGGTCCGGCATTTCCGACCCGCGCGGGGTGGCGCGGTTGCGGGTGGAACTGGCAAACTACTTTGCCGCCGCGGTTCTGATGCCCTATGCGGCCTTTCTGGCCGAGGCGCGCGCGACGAAATATGACCTTGACCACATCGCCACGCGGTTTGGCGTCAGCTTCGAGCAGGCCTGCCACCGGGCGACCACGCTGCAACGTGAGGGCGCGCAAGGGGTGCCGTTCTTCTTCATGCGGATCGACAAGGGCGGCAACGTGACCAAACGGTTCAACGCGACCGATTTTCACCTTGCCGAATATGGCGGGGCCTGCCCGCGGCTGGATGTGCACACCTCGTTCCGCACACCTGGAAAGATAGTCCCGCAATTTGTTGAAATGCCTGATAAATCCCAGTATTTCGTCATCGCGCGCACTGTGGATCGTCCGACCTGGATCCGCCACGCGCAGGACAATCGTCTGGCTGTGGCAATGGGCTGTACCATCGACCATGCTGCCCAGATCGGCTATGCCGAGGCTTTTGCCGTGACCGCTGCGCGCATGGTGCCGATCGGGATCAACTGTCGGATCTGTCCACGCTCGAACTGCGACCAGCGGGCGCATCAGGCGGTGGTGCTTACCCAGCCTGTCGATGAAAAGCGCCGGGGCGCGACGCGGTTTGACGGGTAAGGGTGGGGGCCGGCCCCCAACACCCCGGGGATACCTGAACCGGAATGAAATCAGGCTTTTACGCGCTGGTTCTGCGGGTCATGCAGCGGGGCGAGCGTCACTTGCGCCGGACTGCGGCCAGAGGCGACCTCAAGCTCGTAATGCCCTGACAGGATGAAATCTTCGGTCACTCCGTCCGGGTAGCGGACATAGCCCAGACCGATGCTTTTCCCGACCGTGTGACCATAGCCGCCCGAGGACAGCCACCCCACCCTTTGACCGTTGCGATAGATCGTCTCGCGGCCCAGAAGCACGACGTCGGGATCAGCGGTGAACGTGGCGAGGCGCTTCTTCACACCTCCGGCCAGTTGGCTGGCGATGGCATCGCGGCCAATGAAGTCGATCCCGGACTTCATCTTGACCGCCCAGCCAAGACCCGCCTCGACCGGTGTGTGGTCCGGCCCGATGTCTGCCCCCCAGGCGCGATAGCCCTTTTCCAGTCGCAAGGTCTCGATCGCGCGGTAGCCAGCAAGGGTGGGTGCGCCCTGCCCCGACATCAACGCCTCGTAGACGGTGACGGCGACATCGGTCGGCATGTGCAGCTCCCAGCCCAGCTCGCCGACATAAGTCACCCGCAGGGCAAGGACGGGGCAATTCGCAACGCTGATCCAGCGGGCGGTGCCAAAGGGAAAGCCGGTGTTCGTCAGATCATCGGCAGAGTGCCGCGACAGAACCTCGCGCGAAAGGGGGCCCATCAGGGACAGCACCGCCATGGACGAGGTGATGTCGTGCAGGGTAGCTTCACCAGCCAAGTTCCTGGAAATCCAGTCGAAGTCATGCGTGGCAAAGCCGGTTCCGGTGACGATATGGAACTCTTGCGGCCCAAGGCGCGCGACCGTCAGATCGCATTCGATGCCGCCCTTGCGGTTCAGCATCTGGGTGTAGGTCAGGGTGCCCACGGCGCGATCGACGTTTCCAGCGGCGATCCGGGTCAGGGCCTTTGCTGCATCGCGGCCTGTGAGGCGGAACTTGGCGAAAGAGCTTTGGTCGATCAGCACGGCGCCTTCGCGCGCGGCCTTGTGCTCTCTCCCCACGGCCTCATGCCAGCCGGGACGGCCCATTGAATAGCGGTCGACCGGATCCTCGCCCGGCCCGGCAAACCAGTTCGGGCGTTCCCAGCCCAGCTTTTCGCCGAAAGATGCCCCAGCCGCCTTGAGATGCGCGTAAAGCGGTGAGCGGCGGTTGGGACGGGCCGACCGCATTTCTTCCGAGGGCCAGGCGATGGTGTAGTGCTTGGCATAGGCCTCAAGCGTTCGGGTACGGACATAGTCGGTCACACGATGCGGGGGGCCGAAGCGACGAATGTCGACCGGCCAGAGGTCAAAGGGCGGCTCGCCCGTGGCCACCCATTCCGCCAGCGCCATCCCCGCCCCGCCGCCGCTGGCAATGCCGAAGGCGTTGAAGCCTGCGCCGACGTAGAAGTTGCGCAGTTCCGGAGCCTCGCCCAGAATGAAGTTGCCGTCGGGGGTAAAGCTTTCCGGTCCGTTCAGAAGCTGTTTCACGCCTGCCGTTTCCAGCGCAGGGACTCGGGCAATGGCATCGTCCATGAACTGCGAATAGTGGTCGTAGTCGCTGGTCAGAAGCTCGAAGTGGAAGCCCTCGGGGACGCCCTTCACTGCCCAGGGCTTGGGGTTAGGCTCATATCCGCCCCAGACCAGACCGCCGACTTCCTCTTTCCAGTAGGTGCGGCGGTCAGGATCGCGCAGCGTGGGCAGCGTGGACGTGACCCCCTCGATCCTCTCGGTGATCATGTACTGGTGTTCGACGCTGACCAGGGGGACGTTCACGCCCACGGTCGCCGCAAGGTCACGCGGCGCTGGCCCGATCCATCAATGCGCGGGTCTCGCGCAGCATGGCGCCGGTGCGCACGGTCACGATGTTGGGTGCCGCAGCCGCCAGGCGGTCCTGTGCGGCGATGGCGGCCGTCTCCGGCAGGTAGGCCGCGCCGACAAGGTCGTCGATGGTCATGAGGGGCCAGAGATCCTGCGCTTCCTTCGGGGTCAGAAGGTGCATCTCCAGCCCGAAGGAATGGGCGGTGGTGGCCTGGCGCTTCACTTCGGTCCAACGGTCGGCGTTGCAGGCAAGGCGCAGGCCGCCGTTCATCTTCCATCCGGTCTGAAGCCCGGTTTCGGCCTCCAACCCTTTGTAAAGGGCGACGGAATGGCCAAGCAGCTGGGTGATGTTCGCCGAGGTGCGCAATTGCCCCACCAGGCCGGCCGCATGAAAGGTGGTGCCGGAGGTCAGCTTCTTGCGCTCCAGAAGCACGGTATCCGTCCAGCCGAGCTTGCCAAGGTGATAGGCCACGGACGCGCCGACGATGCCGCCCCCGATGACGATGGCGCGGGCGGTGGTGGGAAGATCGGTCATGCAAGCGTCCTGAAGGCGGCCAAGGCGGCGCGGTAGGTGTCAAGGTAGTCGGCGGTATAGGCCGCATAGTCGAAATCAAGGTCGGAGTGGATCTCCTGTACCATGGACCACATCGCCTCACGCAGGGCAGCCGCTGCCTTCATCGCACGGTAGCGGCGCCAGCGATCGGCATCAGGGGGGCTGCCGAAATAGGCGGCCAGCAGCCATTCCTCTCCGGCTTGCGCAAGCCCGATGTTGGCGGCAAGCCCACCCAGATCGAACAGGGCCGACCCCCAGCCGGCATAGTCCCAGTCGATCAGCCACATCCGGGTGCCATCCTGCAGGAAATTCGCCGGCAAAAGGTCGTTGTGGCCGAAGACAAGG
>JAPLPF010000017.1:33000-44617 GCA_026400325.1 Rhodobacterales bacterium | reverse complement strand
AGCGTGGACGCAGGCCCATAGCCCAGTCCCGAGACGTTGATGTAAAGCGCCCCGGCCTCGGCCCAGACGTCGGTCACCTTCATGGTGGTGGCCGCCGGATCAATCGCCACATGTTCGAACAAGGCGCAATCCGTTGCGAACCGCAGCACGTAGCCATTGAACGCAGCCGTATAAAACCGCCCGATCCCTTTGGGATAGCTCAATTCGATCCGCGTCGGGCCGATCTCCACATCCACCGGCACCACATCCAGCCCGCCGGTAAAGCCCTCGCGATCCAGCCCGAACTCCACCCCCTGACCGACCGTCACCGTGCGTCCACGCGCCGCGAACAGCGGGGCTTCGCGGACATCCCAGGTCTCGACGGTAAAGGTCACCAACCGCCCTTCCAGCGTGCCCGCCGCGGCAGGACTGGCAATAATCCCCGCCAGTAGCGCCGCCCGGATCACGCCGCCAGGCCCTTGGCGCCCATGTCGAGGAACTTCTGCCGGCGGTCGCGGATGAGGGCCTCCGGCTTCTTGCCGGACAGCTCTTTCAGCATTGCCTCGATCGCCTTGCCGACAGCGTCGATCGTCTCGGCCGGGGCGCGCTGCGCCCCGCCCATCGGTTCTTTCACGATTCTGTCGATGATCCCGAGCTTCTGCAGATCCTGCGCCGTCAGCCGCAAGGCATCGGCCGCCTCACGCATCTTTTCGGCGTCCTTCCACAGGATGCTGGCGCAACCTTCGGGGCTGATGACCGAATAGACACTGTGTTCCAGCATCGCCAGACGGTTCGCCGTGGCGAAGGCCACCGCACCACCCGACCCGCCCTCGCCGATCACCACCGAAATCAGCGGCACTCCGATGGAAAGGCACTTCTCGGTCGACCGGGCAATCGCCTCGGCCTGACCGCGTTCTTCGGCCCCCTTGCCGGGATAGGCGCCGGGCGTGTCCACCAGCGTGATCACCGGCAGGCGAAACCGGTCTGCAAGATCCATGAGGCGGATCGCCTTGCGGTACCCCTCGGGCCGCGCCATGCCGAAGTTCCGCTCGATCCGGGTCTTGGTGTCGTTGCCCTTTTCATGCCCGATCACCACCACCGGCATGTCCTGAAACCGCGCGATCCCGCCCATGACTGCATGGTCATCGGCAAAGGCCCGGTCCCCGGCCAGCGCGGTGAATTCGGTAAACAGCGCTTCGACATAATCCTTGCAATGCGGGCGGTCCGGGTGCCGCGCGACCTGACATTTCTGCCAGGCGGTAAGCGATTTGTAGAGGTCGCGCAGCGCCGTTTCCGCCTTGCGGTCCAGGCCCTCGGCCTCTTTGGTCAGGTCCACGCCGCCGCCGGTCCGGGCCATGGCGCGCAGTTCTTCGGCCTTTCCTTCGATTTCAGCCAGGGGTTTTTCGAATTCGAGGTAGTTCATGGCGCATGCCTCCGGGGACAGTCTCTATATGCCTTCGCCCTTGGCACGATGCAACTCGGCAAGATTTGTGCGGGCAAGGGATGGCGCAAGGGCTGGCAAGGCCGTGGGCAGCGCCTGAGGAACCGATGCCGGGGGATCTTTGCGCCCGCGTGACGCCAGCGCGCGCGCATCCGGTCTGCCCGAGTGTCGACAGGCCGTTGCAGGCGACGCCGAGACACGACAGCGAAGGGCGGGCGCCGCCCAGCGCGGCGTCGGTCCCTGGAAACAGCAGCGCCCCGAACCACCGGTCCGGGGCGTGCATCCTCCCAATCGCCGCGCGGGGCCTCCCCTCCCCTGGTGCGCGGCTCTGGTATTCTTTGCAATCTGCCCCACAACCTGGCTGATGCTGCGCGAACCTGCCCGTTTCAAGGGCGGTTTGTCAACGAATTCTCGCTGCGGCCACAAGATCCGCCAATCTACGGTCAGGATGGTCGCAGCCTTCGTCATATCGGCGAAAATAGTCCAGATCGCGAATCGAGTCGCTTTGCGCGTTGTCCGAGGCACCTCGCGTCATCTTGACCGCCTTGAAAAAGGCCTCGCTCTGGATCGGGTAGTGATTCAGCTGGAACCGCTGCGTGTCGGAAACCGTGCGCGCCGAATCGGCACCCCTGACCTTGTGAATACCCGGCAGGGCCCCGTCTTTCAGTACACGGGTGCGGCAGAAGTACTTTGACTCGTTGTGTCCCGCCACGCCCGGCCTGCGAAGGGTAAAACCCTCGCGCACGCTGTCAGGATGGTCGATCAGACCGGCGCTGCCAAACATCACCCAGTTGGAATAGATCACGTCATAGCCGCGAAACTCTGCCAACGCCTGGTCCAGACGGTCTCCGGCCGGGCAGAACCAGAACTCGTCAAGGTCAGCAACCAGCAGCCACTCGCATTTCTCGGCGATCCTGAAATGGCGGACCGCAGTGCGATAATGTCGTTCCTGCTGGTGTCTTTGCGGATAGATGACCAGCTCGACCCGGCCCCTGGTCACCCAGGCCCGGGCCTTGGCGACCGTGTCGTCGGTGCTGCCGTTGTCGATCAGGAAGATCCTGCCTGCGCCCATCCAGAGGTAATGCTCGATCCATTCGTCAAGATTGAGCGCCTCGTTCTTCATGATGGCCAGGACACCGAGTTTGGCGTCGTAGCGGACCTTCTGCTTGGGTTTGCGCAGGAAGGCGAGAAAGTCCTTCCAGGTCGAATCCGTGGAGAACTGCTTGCCAGACATTCAGTTGATCTTTTGCCCCCTATTGACCTGTCGCCCGTTGCGTCAAGTTGCCACAAACGGGCCTCGTCACCCGTTGAAGATGATCTCGGCTTGCCGCACGATCACTTCGGCCTGGCGCATGCTGGCAATGTCCACCAGCCGCCCCTTGTAGACCGCAGCACCCTGCCCCGCCGCCTTTGCGGCCTCCATCGCCGCAAGGATTTCGCGCGCTTCAAGCACGGCAGCGTCCGACGGCGTGAACACCTCGTTCGCCAAAGCCACCTGCCTGGGGTGGATCGCCCATTTGCCGACCATCCCCAACGTTACCGACCGCCGCGCCTGGGCCTTGAAGCCTTCTTCATCGGAAAAGTCGCCAAAGGGCCCGTCCACCGGCAAGACCCCATGCGTCCGGCAGGCCGCCACGATCGCTGCCTGCGCCCAGTGCCACGGGTCGGACCAATACTTTTGCCCATCGCGGTGCATGTAATAGTTCTCCTGCGTCCCGCCGATGCCGGTGGTCTGCATGCCCATCGAAGCCGCGAAATCCGCCGCTCCAAGGCTCATCGCCTGCAGGCGGGGGCTGGAGGCTGCAATCTCTTCGACATGGGCGATCCCTGCAGCGGTCTCGATGATGACCTCAAGGCTGATCCGTTTCGTCCGCCCCGCCGCCGCCTCGCAGGCCGTCACCAGCGCGTCCACCGCATAGACATCGGCCGCGCAGCCGACCTTGGGGATCATGATCTGGTCCAGCCTTGGCCCTGCCTGTTCCAGCAGGTCCACCACGTCACGATACCAGAAGGGCGTATCAAGACCGTTGATCCGCACGCTGAGGGTCTTGCGGCCCCAATCCACTTCGCTGATGGCCCGGATGATGTTCGCCCGCGCCTGCGGCTTGTCGGCGGGGGCGACCGAATCCTCAAGGTCGAGGTTGATCACATCCGCCGCAGAGGCCGCCATCTTGGCAAAAAGTTCCGGCCGAGAGCCGGGGCCGAAAAGCTGGCAGCGGTTCGGGCGGGCGGGGGCGGGCGGTTGCAGACGAAAGCTCATGGCGCGGACTCGCAAGGCAAGGGGTGATGAGAAGAAGTCACTCTAGCGTTAGAATGTGATCCCGGGCGCTGCAATTCCCCTTTCGCATGCCCGCACGAATGCCATATCTGAAGCGCCGCTTCGGCGGTGCACCATCCGGCGCGCTGGTCGGTGATCAAGCCACGCAATCCGAATGGGATCCCGCATGACAAGAACGGCCCGGCCTGTCGAGGTCAATCAGGTTGTCAGGATCAATATCCTGCGCGTGACCTTCCTTTTGTGCCTTCCGGCAATCCTGCTGACCGAGTCCGCCTGGCCGGAATACGTTTTCGAGGTTCTCGAGATCCTTGGGCTTGCCGCCGTGATCGCGGCCGTGCTGGGGCGGTTCTGGTCGATCCTCTACATCGGTGGCCACAAGAACAATACCGTCATGCAGGACGGGCCCTATTCGGTCTGCCGCCATCCGCTTTACCTCTTTTCGACGCTGGGCGTCGTGGGCCTGGGTCTGCTGCTGGGCAGCTTCGTGCTGGCTCTGGGCCTTGGCGGTCTGACCCTTCTGATCCTGAGCGTGACCGCCCGCAAGGAAGAGGCAATCCTTCGGGGCATGTTCGGCAGCGCCTATGACGACTATGCCGCCCGGGTGCCGATGATCCTGCCAAAGCCATCGCTTTTCCAGTCGCCCCCAACCGTCACCGTTTCCGTTCCGCACCTGCGCGAGAACCTGATGGATGCGCTGGTGTTCCTGACCTTCATTCCGCTGGCCGAACTGATGCAGTGGATCAAGGAGATGAACCTGTTCCCGACCTTCCCGATCTTCTAGGCATCCTCTGTCCATGATCCAGTGCCACGCCGAACGCTTTCTTCTTGCGCAGGCCTTCACCATTGCGCGCGGGTCAAAGTCGGTGGCAGAGGTCCAGACTGTCCGCATCACGCGCGGCATGGCCACCGGCCAGGGTGAATGCGTGCCCTATGCCCGCTACGGCGAAACGATGGAAAGTGTCCGCGCGCAGATCGCGGGACTGGACCCGACAATTGCGCGCCCGGCCTTGCAGCAGGCGCTTCCCCCTGGGGCCGCCCGCAACGCGGTGGACAGCGCCCTGTGGGACCTTGAGGCAAAGATGGCCCGTCAGAGGGTCTGGACCTTGGCCGGTCTGCCCCGCCCCGGCCCGGTCGTCACGGCCTTCACACTGTCGCTTGCCCCGCCGGAAGACATGCGCGCTGCGGCGGCAAGGAACGCGCACCGCCCGATCCTGAAGATCAAGCTTGGCACCCCCGATGACATGCCCCGGCTTGAGGCCGTCCGCCAAGGTGCCCCTCGCGCCCGTCTGATCATTGACGCGAATGAAGGCTGGACACCCGAAGTCTATGCCGACCTTGCGCCCCACCTTCTGCGGCTGGGGGTGGAACTGGTGGAACAACCGCTTCCGGCCGGGCAAGACGACATGTTGGCCGAGATCGCCCGTCCTCTGCCGGTCTGCGCCGACGAATCCTGCTTTGACCGCGCATCGCTGGCTGCCCTGAAGGGCAAGTATGACGTGGTGAACCTCAAGCTCGACAAGACTGGCGGGCTGACCGAGGGGCTCTTGACCCGCGACCTTGCCCGTCAGATGGGGTTCAAGGTGATGGTCGGCTGCATGGTCGGCTCCTCGCTCGCCATGGCCCCGGCGGTCCTTCTGGCGCAGGGGGCAGAGTGGACGGACCTTGACGGCCCGCTGCTTCTGTCCGAAGACCGGGCCCACCCGTTGCGCTACGATGCCGACGGGGTCCACCCAGCCGATGCAAACCTTTGGGGATGACCATGACCCGCACTGTCTATGTGAACGGCGACTACCTGCCCGAGGATCAGGCAAAGATCTCGATCTTTGACCGGGGTTTCCTGATGGCCGATGGGGTCTATGAGGTCACCTCGGTGCTGGACGGAAAGCTGATCGACTTTGCCGGCCATGCAAAGCGGTTGGCCCGGTCATTGGCCGAGCTGGAAATGGCCTGCCCAATCGACGACGCGGAGCTTCTGGCGATGCACCGCGAACTGGTGGCGCGGAATGGGATCGACCAGGGGATGATCTATCTGCAGGTCACGCGCGGCAATCCGGGCGACCGCAGCTTTGTCTTTCCGGACGCATCGCTGCCCGGAACCATCGTGGCCTTCACGCAGAATATCCCCAACCTTGCAGATGCCCCTGCGGCAAAGACCGGCTTCAAGGTCATCACGATCCCCGACCTTCGCTGGAGCCGGGTGGACATCAAGACAGTACAGCTTTTGTACCCGTCGATGGGCAAGATGGCGGCGAAGAAGGCCGGGGTGGATGACAGCTGGTTCACCGATGCGGGTGGCGCGGTGACCGAGGGCACCTCGAACAACGCCTATATCGTCAAGGGAAACCGGATCATCACACGCGCCTTGGGCAACGACATCCTGCACGGCATCACCCGCGCCGCGGTCCTGCGCTTTGCCGCCGAGGCACAGTTCGAGATCGAGGAGCGCCCCTTCACGCCCGCCGAAGCCCAAACGGCGGATGAGGCGTTTTCCACCGCCGCGTCGATCTTCGTGATGCCGGTGGTCGAGGTGGACGGCAAGCCCGTTGGATCGGGCAGGCCCGGGCCGGTGGCGACCCGCCTGCGCGAGATCTATCTGGACGAAATGCGCAAGGCCGCAATCTAGCGTTTTGGGGAATGGTATAGGCGACGTGGTGTGCCTGAGGTCAGGTCCCGGTCATGCGCTTTGCACCAGTTGCACGGTGACTGCGGCGTAAAACACCGCGCTGGCAGCAAGAACGCAGACATGCCAGATCGTGTAGTGGTACGGCAGCCGGTCAAACAGGAAGAAACCGACGCCAAGGGTGTAAAGCAGCCCGCCGCACACGATCAGCGCCATCACCGGGGCAGAGAGGTTGGCAAACACCTGCCCGCCCGCCAACAGCCCTGCCCAGCCCATCAGCAAGGCAAGTGCCACTGCCGCAAGTTTCAGACGGTCCGGCGCAAGGGCGCGCATCGCCGCCCCGACCAGCGCCGACGTCCATAGCCCGGCCAGAAGCCCGGTCGCCTCGGCCCCGGACAGCAGCGCCAAGGGGGTGTAGGTGGCAGCGATCTTCATCAGGATCGCCGAATGGTCGAGGCTGCGGAAGATCCGGCGCGGGCCTGGGCTGGTCGTCATGTTGTACAGCGCGGAAAAGACCAGCATCGCGATCAGCGCCACCCCATAGAGTGCGGTCGCCGCGATCGCGGGAGCATCACCGCGCAGGACGATGGCCAGCGTGATCAGCACCGGGACGGCCATTAGGGCGGCAACAACGCCAAGAACATGGACAACGGCATCGCTGATCCATTCGGCGCGGGAATAGCTGTGGCGAACATCAAGAAGCATCGGCGCATCCTAGCAAACAATTGCGCGGCCGCCCATGCGCCGGTCGGTGCTTGGCGGCATCCGCCCCGGTCTGGTTCTGCGCGACCCAGGTCGCATAGGGCATGCCATAGACAATCTCGCGCGCGGCGTCCTTGGTCAGGTCGATCCCCCTTTCGGCGGCAGCCTCCTGATACCAGCGCGACAGGCAGTTCCGGCAGAAACCGGCCAGGTTCATCAGGTCGATGTTCTGCACCTCGGGGCGCTTTTCGATCAGGTGGTGCATCAGCGCGCGAAAGCTGGCGGCTTCCAGTTCAAGGCGGGTCTGGTCGTCCATCGCGGTCTCCCTTTCGGGGGAAGGTGGGCGGTCAGGGCACCAAGGTCAAGCCGGTGCTTGCCACATGGCGCGGGTCACAAGTCCCTGCAACCACGCGACCCCGGCATCTGGATGGGAAGCTTCCTGGGCATCGCACAAGACTTCACCCCGGCCCCGGCCCACGCGCGCCTGAACCTTCCGGGGTGGGTGACCATGGCGATCTACGGGCTTTGTCACCGGGGGATCGGGCGGACCGGCGGCTTGGCAGGCTGGGTGCAGGGCGGCGGCGGGACAGTGGGGGCGGCGACTATGGCCGGTGGCCTGGGTGTCTACCTTTGGAACGGTCATGACGGCCGCTTTGTTCCGCTGATTGTCGCGGGGTCGCTGCAGTCGGTCCTTGCAATGCTGATGTTCCTGGCCTGGTTGTCGTGGACTTGCTGCGCGTGCGTAGCCCTTCTGCCTGGACGCAGGGCGCCAATTCCGGCTAAGGGCAGAACACCCTGTCGGGGCCCGGGATGTCAGGCCCCGACATCACCGAGAGCCGAGGTCAGGACTGGGGCCAGGCGTGCAGCCCAGCAGGCCTGACTTTCAGATGTCTGGATCAGGTCGTTGCGCACCTCGACCAAGGTGTTGTGCCGACCAGGCCTCAGGGCGTGACGGTCGATGGCATCGCCGGGCAGATGGCCCGAGTAAGGCTCATTGTCGCCGATGCAAAGGTCAGTTTCCTGCATCAGCCGGGCGATCAGGGCTTTGGAAAACCGGTCATCCAGATGGGAATGCAGCACCCCCACATGCCAGGGCCGCGGCGGGCGACCGCGCAGGCACGGGGTGAACGAATGGATCGCAAGAATCACCCGCTGCGGATGCAGGGCCGCAAGACGCGCATAGGCGGCATGGTAGGGGCGATAAAGGCGGTCCAGCCGCTCTTCCACGCCCGCAGGGGTGATGTGGCGATTGGCGGGAATAAGGGTGCCGTCATACAGCTTCATCACCAGAGTGGGGTCATCCTCACCGCGGTTGGGGTCAATCACCAGACGGCTGAAGGTTGACAGGATCACCGGGCTGTCAAGAAGGTGGCCAAGGTGGCACGCAAGGCCCGCAGCGCCCACATCCCAGGCGATATGACGGGCCATGTCCGCTTCGGGGATGCCAAGGTCACCGCCATTCACCCATGGCGGAACGGTGTTCGCGGCGTGGTCGCAGGTCACCAGCCACCGGCCGGGACGGTGCTCTCCGTCAATGTGAAAGGCCACTTCGGAACTCATGCTCGGGGCGCGTATCCCTCACTTACGGACGTTCTTCGCGCATTGCCAGCGCAGAGCGTCCGAAAGCGGGTGCCTGGCGACGGGAAAGCGTTGCGGCAGCTTTCGGATTGCGCCATAAGGCACCCGGCCCACATGAACCGAAATTTCAGCAGGAGGATGGCGATGCGCCGCCACCGCAACGTGAAGATTGTGGCCACGCTTGGCCCGGCATCCAGCACTTACGAGATGATCCGCGCCTTGTTCGAGGCCGGGGCCGACGTGTTCCGCCTGAACATGAGCCATGGCGTGCATGAAGACATCCGCAAACGCCATGAGATCATACGCCAGGTCGAAAAGGACCTTGGCCGCCCGATCGGCATCCTTGCCGACCTTCAGGGCCCGAAACTGCGCGTCGGCGTCTTCGCCAACGGCTCGGAAGAGCTTGTCGAAGGTGCGGCCTTCCGGATGGACCTGTCCTCTGTGCCCGGTGATGTGCATCGCGTGAACCTGCCCCACCCCGAAATCTTTGCGGCACTTGAGGCCGGAACCTCGCTTCTGGTGAACGACGGCAAGATCCGCCTGCATGTGAACGCCTGCGGCAAGGACTTCGCCGATTGTACCGTGACCGTCGGCGGCACCATCTCCAACCGCAAGGGCGTGAACGTGCCGGACGTGGTGCTGCCGGTCGCGGCCCTTTCCGAAAAGGACCGGGGCGATCTGGAATTCGCCTGCGAGCTGGGCGTGGACTGGCTGGCGCTAAGCTTCGTGCAGCGCCCCGAAGACGTGATCGAAGCGCGCGGCCTGGCCAAGGGCCGCGCCGCGATCCTGTCGAAGATCGAGAAACCCGCCGCCGTGAAGGCCTATGACGCGATCCTGCAGGTCAGTGACGGGATCATGGTGGCGCGCGGTGATCTTGGCGTGGAACTGCCGGTTACGTCCGTGCCGCCGATCCAGAAGCGCCTTGTCCGGGGCGCGCGCGCGGCGGCAAAGCCGGTGATCGTGGCGACGCAGATGCTGGAATCGATGATCGAATCCCCCGTTCCGACCCGGGCCGAGGTGTCGGACGTGGCGACGGCGATCTACGAAGGCGCCGATGCGATCATGCTTTCGGCAGAATCGGCGGCGGGCAAGTACCCGGTCGAGGCGGTGCGCACGATGAACGACGTCGCTCTCAGCGTCGAGAAGGACCCGACCTACCGCTCTGTCATCGAAGCAAGCCGCGTCGTTCGCCGCGAATCGATTGCCGACGGGATCGTTGCCGCCGCGCGCGAGATTGCCGAGGCCACGAACATCAAAGCGATCTGCTGCTTTTCGCAAAGCGGAACCACGGCAAGCCTGGTTGCGCGCGAACGCCCGCATGTGCCGATCATCGCGCTGACGCCGCTGTTGTCCACGGCGCGCCGGATGGCCCTGACATGGGGCGCGCATTGCGTGATCACCCCGCCACAGGACCGGTTCAAGGGCGCGGTGCTGGCCGCAATCAAGGCGGCACGGGACGACGGATTTGCCACCGAGGAAGACCAGATCGTGGTCACCGCCGGGGTGCCGTTCAACGTGAAGGGCACCACGAACATCCTGCGCGTGGCCCCCTGCGATGAAAGGTTGATCTCGCGCGTCGACCCCGAGTAACCTTCGGACAGGTGGTTACCCCTGAGGGACGCATGGATACCGACCTTATTCTGACACTTGGGATCGTACTCTTGGTCCTGACCCTGCCGTCGCTTCTGTCTGCCTGGGTCGAAGGCCGGGTGCCCCGCGTGGGCGCGATCATGCTGATCGTTTCCCTTGCCATGATCCTTGCGGCAGTATCTTCAAGGCCAGGCGGCTATGCGATGAACGAAATTCCGCAAATCATGCTGGCTGTTGTTGCCAGGTCGCTGAACTGACCCGAGGGCCGACGCGGACGGGCCGGAAAGGACAAGGCGACAGACATGACACCGGAATGGCCGGGGCGACTTGCCGGCCCTTGCACCTTTTGCGGGCTGCCCCTATAGGAGCGGCTCTATACCCCGCATGGCCGGCCAACGTGGCATGCCGAGTCGTGCCTGAAACCACGGAGATGGAAATGCCCAAGATGAAGACCAAGTCGGCGGCCAAGAAGCGTTTCAGCTTCACGGCCTCCGGTCGGGCCAAGGCCGGCGTCGCCGGCAAGCGGCACGGCATGATCAAGCGCACGACGAAGTTCATTCGCGATGCTTCCGGCACGATGCTGCTGTCCGCCTCGGACACCAAGATCGTCAAGAAGTACATGCCCTACGACCGGTAAGGAGAGCACCCGATGTCCCGCGTCAAATCCGGTGTGGTCACCCACGCCCGCCACCGCAAGGTGATCAAGGCTGCCAAGGGCTATTACGCCGCGCGCAGCACCAACTTCCGTACCGCCACCCAGGCTGTCGACAAGGCCAACCAGTACGCGACCCGTGACCGCAAGACCCGCAAGCGCAACTTCCGCGCGCTGTGGATCCAGCGGATCAACGCGGCCGTCCGGCTGTTCGATGCCGAGATGACCTATTCGCGCTTCATCAACGGTCTGGCGAAAGCCGGGATCGAGGTTGACCGCAAGGTCCTGGCCGATCTGGCCGTGCATGAGCCCGAGGCGTTCAACGCCATCGCAGGCCAGGCCAAGGCCGCGCTGGTCTGAAGCGTCAGTCCAGAAAATTGCAAAGGCCCCGCAGCGATGCGGGGCCTTTTGCATGTCCGCGAAGTTGGGCCGGGAAGTTGACGCCGATCCGCCGTTGCCATCATGCGCCCCAGGACGGTCAGCCCGAACGGCGTGTTCTTTCGGCGCATTTTCGGAAGTTGGCAGGGGCAGCAGGGATCGAACCCGCGACCTACGGTTTTGGAGACCGTCGCTCTACCAGCTGAGCTATACCCCTACGCGAGGCAGGGGTTACGGCAGGCCAAGGCGGAAATCAAGGGGGGATCGCGCGCCGTACTGGCGATGTTCCGGGGGCTTCGCTAGGTTGGGCGCACGGGGGGCCGGGTCTGTGGCGAACCTCAAGGAAAAGCGCGCAATGCGGGATCCAACCAAGGTGATGGCCGAGTTCGCAGCCCGCCC
>JAPLPF010000017.1:10449-32940 GCA_026400325.1 Rhodobacterales bacterium | reverse complement strand
GCCCCTGGACGGGCGTGTCTGCATCCGACATGGCGTCGGGGGTCGTCGTGCCGTCGATGCTGAGCCATGAGGAAAGCCAGCTTTACCACTGGCTTGGCCGATCGGTCCAAGGCGATGGCGCAACCGTTGATCTGGGCGCCTTTGCCGGGGGATCGGCGGCACGCCTTTTGTCAGGGCTGGCCCTGTCAGGTCGACAGCACCACCTTTTCGCCTATGATCATTTCCGGTCATCCTCGGCGGTCTGGGCCAAGCATCTGACCGGATTTCCGGTGCCAAGGACCGATGACAACGACATCCTGCCCATCGCGCGCCAGCACCTTGCCCCCTGGGCCGGGAAGGTGACCTTTTGCCCCGGCGATATCGCCGCCAGCCACTGGACGGGCGGGCCGATCGAGATCCTTGCCGTGGATGCGGCCAAAGGGTCGGCCATTGCCGACCACATCGCGGCCGAGTTCTTTCCCGCATTGGTGCCGGGCCGGTCGATTCTGATCCAGCAGGACTATCTGATGGCGGCGCAGCCCTGGCTTCCGGCGCAGATGGTCATGCTGGCCGACCACTTCCTGCCGTTGGCAAAGGTTGACAAGGATTGCGTCGCGTTCCTGTGCCTTTCGGTGCCGGCCCCAGACGCGTTGGCAGCGGCGCGGACCGATGTGCTGACCGATGGTCAGTTGATGCAGCGCGTGCGCTCGGCAGCGAAATGGCATGACGGCGTGATCCCGCGCGACCGTTTCAAGGCGATGCTGGACAAGGTCCGCGCGCATCCGGGCGTGCGCCTTGCCTGGCAGATGCGGCGCGATCCGGGGCGCTGAACGCAAAGGGGCCACCCGTCCGGATGGCCCCCCTTGGCGAACGGAAGGTGGGTAGATTACCCGACCTTCAAGTTACGCGATGATCTTCGACACGACGCCTGCGCCGACGGTGCGGCCGCCTTCGCGGATGGCGAAGCGCAGTTTTTCTTCCATCGCGATCGGGGCGATCAGCTCGACCACGAACTTCAGGTTGTCGCCCGGCATCACCATTTCAGTGCCTTCCGGCAGCTGCACGGTCCCGGTCACGTCCGTCGTGCGGAAGTAGAACTGCGGGCGGTAGTTCGCGAAGAACGGCGTGTGACGGCCGCCTTCTTCCTTGGTCAGGATATAGGCTTCGGCCTCGAACTTGGTGTGCGGGTTCACCGACTTCGGCTTGCAGAGAACCTGCCCACGCTCCACGCCCTCGCGGTCGATACCGCGCAGAAGGATGCCGACGTTGTCGCCAGCTTCGCCCCGGTCCAGCAGCTTGCGGAACATCTCGACGCCGGTGCAGATCGACTTCTTGGTGTCGCGGATGCCGACAATCTCGATCTCGTCGCCGACGTTGATCACGCCACGCTCGATCCGGCCCGTCACAACCGTGCCGCGGCCCGAGATCGAGAACACGTCTTCGATCGGCAAGAGGAACGGCTGGTCGATGGCCCGCGCCGGGGTCGGGATGTAGCTGTCAACCGCCGCCATCAACGCGCGGATGCTGTCTTCGCCGATGTCCTTGCGCTCACCGATCATCGCCTGGTGGGCCGAACCCTTGACGATCGGAATGTCGTCGCCGGGGTATTCGTAGCTGGAGAACAGCTCGCGGATTTCCATCTCGACCAGCTCGATCAGTTCCTCGTCATCAACAAGGTCGATCTTGTTCATGTAGCAGACCATGTACGGAATGCCGACCTGACGGCCGAGCAGGATGTGCTCGCGCGTTTGCGGCAGCGGGCCGTCCGAGGCCGCACAGACCAGGATCGCGCCGTCCATCTGGGCGGCACCGGTGATCATGTTCTTCACATAGTCGGCGTGGCCGGGGCAGTCGACGTGGGCGTAGTGACGCGCCTCGGTCTCATACTCCACATGCGCGGTCGAGATCGTGATGCCACGAGCCCGCTCTTCCGGCGCGCCGTCGATCTGGTCATAGGCGCGGAATTCGCCAAAATACTTCGTGATCGCCGCCGTCAGCGTCGTCTTGCCGTGGTCAACGTGGCCGATCGTGCCAATGTTGACGTGCGGTTTGTTCCGTTCAAACTTTGCCTTGCCCATTGCGAATTCCGCCCTGCTTTGATCGGGCCGCCTGAGGCCCACACTTCCACGCGCGGCGACTTAGCCCGCCGGGGCGGGAAATTCAAGCCTGATTGGGGCTGCCTCCTCGTTCGACTGCGTCCCGTCGTCGGCAGGCAAGGGATGAGTGACAATGTCATCCAGGAGCGGTGCGTCAGGTGAACCGGTTGTCGCGGGGAAAGCCGCGCGGGGCCATCTTGCCGGCGCTGGCGCGGGCGCCCTGCCATTCGGCAAGGTCGGTTTCGGTCCGGGTGCGCCCGGCGGGGTCCCAGGAAAGACCGTCAGAAAGGGTAAAGGTGATCGCGTCAGACAGGCCGCCGTCCTTGTATTTCTGCAGGCGAACGCCTTTGCCCTTGGCCATTTCCGGCAACTCTGAAACCGCGAAAACAAGCATCTTCCGGTTATCCCCCACAACCGCGATGCTATCACCCCTGACCGTCACGCAGACGGCGGTCTTGGTGCCGTCGCGCACCGTCAGCACCGCCTTGCCGGCCTTGGTCTGGGCGACAAGCTCTTCGGACGGCACGATGAAACCGTCGCCCGCGGTTGACGCGACCAGAAGCTTTTCACCCGGCCGGAAGATCATCAGATCGGTGATCCCGGTGTCGTTCGGCAGGTCGACCATCAGGCGGACGGGTTCGCCCATCCCGCGCCCTCCGGGGAGATTCGCGCCCAAGAGGGTAAAGAAGCGCCCGTTTTCGGCGACCAGCAGGATCTTGTCGGTGGTTTCGGCGTGGAAGGCAAAGCGGGGGCCGTCGCCGTCCTTGAACTTCTGCTCAAGGGTCAGGTCGACATGGCCCTTCATCGCCCGGATCCAGCCCATTTTCGAGCAGATGACCGTGATCGGTTCCCGGTCGATCATCGCCTCATAGGGGATGTCTGGCGTCTCGGTCGCGTCGGCAAACTGGGTGCGGCGGGCGCCAAGCGCCGTCGCCTTGCCGTAAAGCTTGCGGATCTCGTTCAGGTCTTGTCCGACGCGCTTCCACTGGCGGCGGTCACTTTCCAGAAGGTCGGCAAGATCGGCACGCTCGCGCATCAGCGCGTCGCGTTCGCGGTTCAGCTCCATCTCTTCCAGGCGGCGCAGGGACCGCAACCGCATGTTCAGGATCGCTTCGGCCTGGTTGTCGGTCAGCTCTCCCTCGCCCGGCGCAGGAGGGCGGTAGTCCTTTTCCGACGTAGCCCGGATGTGCGATTTTGACCAATCCTCGGCCATCAGTGCCGCCTTGGGATCGTCATCATATCGGATAATGTCAATCACCCGGTCCAGGTTCAAAAAGGCGATCAGCAAGCCTTCGAGGACTTCAAGCCGCGTGTCGATCTTTTCGATCCGGTGTGAGGAGCGACGGCGCAGCACCTCGCGCCGGTGGTCAAGAAAGGCGCGCAGCACCTCTTTGAGCGAGCAGACGCGTGGAACCTTGCCGTCGATCAGCACGTTCATGTTCATCGAAAAGCGCAGTTCAAGGTCAGAGTTCCTGAACAGGCTGCCCATCAGCACCTCGGGTTCCACCGTACGGGCGCGGGGTTCAAGGACAAGGCGGATATCCTCGGCAGATTCGTCGCGGACATCGGCAAGAAGCGGGACCTTCTTGATCTGGATAAGCTCGGCCAGCTTTTCGATCAGCTTGGATTTCTGAACCTGAAACGGGATTTCGGTGACCACGATCTGCCAGGTGCCGCGACCCAGATCCTCGACCTGCCACTTGGCGCGGGTGCGGAACGAACCCCGACCAGTGGCATAGGCCTCAAGGATGCTGTCGCGCGGTTCCACGATCACGCCGCCGGTCGGGAAATCGGGGCCGGGGATCAGCGCCACCAGCGCCTCTATCGAAAGGTCAGGATCGGCCAGCAGCGCCTGACAACCGTCGATCAGCTCATCCAGGTTGTGCGGCGGGATGTTGGTGGCCATGCCCACCGCGATACCGGAGGAGCCGTTGGCCAGCAGGTTCGGAAAGGCGGCGGGCAGGACCACCGGTTCTTCAAGACGACCGTCATAGTTCGGGCGGAAATCGACGGCGGTTTCGTCGATGCCCTCCATCAGCGCCTCGGAGGCATGGGTGACGCGCGCTTCGGTGTAGCGACTCGCGGCCGGATTGTCGCCGTCGATGTTGCCAAAGTTGCCCTGCCCGTCGACCAGCGGGTAGCGCATGTTGAAATCCTGCGCGAGCCGCGCCATCGCGTCGTAGATCGCCATGTCGCCATGGGGGTGAAAGTCCCCCATCGTATCGCCCGCAATCTTTGCCGACTTCAGAAACCCGCCGGTTGGGGTGAGTCGCAGCCGCCGCATCGCCCAGAGGATTCGCCGGTGAACCGGCTTCAACCCGTCGCGCGCATCGGGCAATGCCCGGTGCATGATCGTGGAAAGGGCATAGGTCAGATACCTCTCGCCAATCGCGCGAGAGAGCGGTTCGGACAGGGTAACGCCTGTCGGCCCCTCGATCTTGGGTTCGTCGTCATCAGCGGTCATGGATGTTGTGTAGGGAAATCCTGTGGCCCGGTCCAGATGGGATTGTCACCGATATCAGGTCCTGTGGATAAGATGCGCGAATCTGACTCAACCTTCACACGGGGTGTGTGGTAGGAAGTGTTTGACTGCCACAGTGGAAATCCAATGCTCCGCCTGACTTTGATCCTATGCGTCGGCATGTTCGCCGCCTTGATGACCCTTGGAACGGATCGCGGGCAGTTGCGCCCGGGACTGGCGCTTGCAGCGTCCGAAGGGCGCCTTGATGCGGTCTGGGCCGAAGCCCGGTCCGACGCGGAACCCGCTGTTGCACCGCAGTCGTCGGATACGGCGACCGGTGCCGAGACGATGCTGGCAGCGGCTCAACCTGAACCGCTGCCAATCACCAAGGCAGCCCCGCCCGTTGCTGCGGACAGCGAAGCGATGGCCAAGGTCGCGCCACTGGGAACCGTGGTCCAGGCCGTCGAAGAGCCGGTCTTTACCCTGTCCAACCTTGGCAACGAACTGGTCCCGGGCGAGGACGGCACGCCGGTTGAAACCGCGGTCGCGGATGTGGCGCAAGCGACTGATGGCACTGCAGCAATCGAACCCGCCGCCCTGACCGCCAACAGTGCCGATCCGGCTTTGCCCGAAGCCCTGCCGGGCAATGTGGGCACGGTCTGGTATGTCAACGCAAGCTCGGTCAACGTCCGGTCCGCCCCCGATACCGGGGCTGAGGTCGTTGGCAAGCTTGGCGCAGGAGAGGCCGCGCTGATGGTCGCTGCGGTTGATGGCCAATGGGCGCGGATCGTCATTCAGGGTGACGGGATGGAAGGCTATGTCGCCTTGCGCTACCTGACGCCCGAGGCGCCCTGACCCCCCATGACCCAGCGTTCCATCCTGATTACCGGATGCTCCTCCGGCATCGGCCTTGATGCCGCACGCGGGTTGAAGGCGCGTGGCTGGCGCGTGTTTGCGACCTGCCGGCAAGAGGTGGATTGCGAACGCCTGCGCGGCGAGGGGCTGGAAAGCTTTCACCTCGACTATGCCGATGAAGCCAGCATCGCGGCGGCGGTCGAAGAGGTAAGGGCGCGGACCGGGGGAACCCTGGACGCGTTGTTCAACAACGGGGCGCATGCCTGTCCCGGTCTGGTGGAAGACCTGCCCCGGGCCGCGCTGCGCGAGATTTTCGAGGTCAATCTTTTCGGCTATCACGATCTGGCGCGCCGGGTGATCCCGATCATGCGGGCGCAAGGTCACGGGCGGATCGTGAATTGCTCGTCCGTCCTTGGACTGGTTGGCATGACGTGGCGCGGGGCCTATGTGGCGACGAAATTCGCCATGGAAGGCCTGACCGACGTGATGCGGATCGAGATGGCCGGCACAGGTATCGACGTGATCCTGATCGAGCCGGGGCCGATCGCGACCAGAATACGCGAGAACGCGGCCAGGCATTTCGAAAAGTGGATCGACTGGGAAAACTCGGCCCGGGCTGCGCACTATTCGGCGTTGCGCGACCGGCTTTACAGCGAGAAGACCAAAAAGGACACTTTCGAGCTGGGACCAGAGGCGGTGACCGCAAAGCTGGTGCATGCGCTTGAATCGCGGCGCCCTCGGGCGCGCTACTATGTGACGACGCCGACCTATCTGATGGGCTTTGCCCGCCGGGCGCTGCCGACCCGGGCACTGGACTGGTTGATCGCCAGGGGCTGAGCCTGTGACGATCAGGTGCGCAAATTCTGCGCCAGATCCCCGGCAAATTGCCTGCGCTGGAAATTTGGCTTCGCTTTTGCCGCGGGTGCGCCTAGATCAGGGCCAAAGGGGAAAAACCGATGTTCTCTGATCCGCTGTTCATCTTCGCAACTGTCGCTTGCCTTGCTGTGCTTGGCATCCTGTTGTTCGGCATCGCCACCTTCGCCAAGGGGGGTGACTTCAACAAGCGCAACGCCAACAAGATCATGCGCTGGCGGATCGGCGTGCAATTCGTGGCGGTGCTTGCGATTGTCGCTTTCGCCTGGCTTCAGGCGCGGGGTTAGATCGTGGTTGTTCTGTCGAAGATCTATACCAAGACCGGCGATGCTGGCGAAACCGCCCTTGGCAACGGGGTGCGGGTGGCAAAGCATTCGCTCAGGGTCAGCGCCTATGGGACGGTGGACGAGACGAACGCGACCGTGGGCCTTGCGCGCCAGCATGCGACCGGCGACATCGACGCGGCGCTGAAGCGCGTGTCGAACGACCTTTTCGACTTGGGTGCCGACCTTTGCACCCCTGACCGGCACCTGGACCCGACGCTGTCCTACACCCCCTTGCGGATCATCGAGGGGCAGGTTGCGCGGCTGGAAACCGAAATTGACGCGATGAACACCCGCCTTACCCCCCTGCGCAGCTTTATCCTGCCCGGCGGGTCGGCGCTGGCGGCGCAGTTGCACCTGTGCCGCACCGTCTGCCGGCGGGCCGAGCGGCTGGTCGTTGAAACCGCAACGATGGAGGACGTGAACCCCGAGGCGGTCAAATACCTCAACCGTCTGTCGGACTGGTTCTTCGTCGCGGGCCGTATTGCCAACAACGACGGCAAGGATGATGTCCTCTGGGTGCCCGGCCTCACACGCTGACCGGGTTCTGATCGGTCCGGGCGATCAGAACGCGGCGTCCTGTCGCTTGAACTGGTCGCATTTGCTCTGTTCCCGTTGCCCGCCCTGCGGTAAATGCACCCAAAGGTTTGCGCTGCCGAGAAGCGGTCAGAAACGAAGGAGTTGCCGCCATGAAGGTATTGGTCCCGGTCAAGCGGGTGATCGACTACAACGTGAAGGTTCGCGTCAAGGCGGACGGCTCCGGGGTTGATCTTGCCAACGTGAAGATGTCGATGAATCCCTTTGACGAGATTGCCGTGGAACAGGCGATCCGGATGAAGGAAAAAGGCATCGCGACCGAGGTTGTCGTCGTATCCATCGGCGTCAAACAGGCACAGGAAACCCTGCGCAACGCGCTTGCCATGGGGGCTGACCGCGCAATCCTGATCGAGGCGACCGACAACGTGCATGTCGATATCGAGCCGCTTGCCGTGGCAAAACTGCTGGCGGCGGTCGTGAAGGAAGAGGCCCCGGGCCTTGTCCTTTGCGGCAAGCAGGCGATCGACAACGACATGAACGCCACCGGTCAGATGCTGGCCGCCCTTCTGGGCTGGTCGCAAGCCACCTTCGCGTCCGAAGTCACCATCGAGGGTGACATGGCCCGCGTCACCCGCGAGGTTGACGGCGGCCTTCAGACGATCACGGTAAAGCTGCCGACGATCATCACCGTCGATCTGCGCCTGAATGAACCGCGCTATGCGTCATTGCCGAACATCATGAAGGCAAAGGCCAAGCCTCTGGCCGCGAAGACCCCGGCGGATTACGGCGTCGATGTCACGCCCCGGTTGAGCGTGCTGAAAACGGTGGAACCAGCAGGCCGCAAGGCCGGCGTCAAGGTCGCCTCGGTGGCCGAACTGATTGCGAAACTCAAAGACGAAGCGGGGGTGATCTGATGGCCGTTCTTCTTCTGGCGGACGTGAATGACGGCCAACTGGCAACCGATCAGGTCGCAAAGACCCTGACTGCGGTGAAATCGCTGGGGCCCGTGACAGTGCTGGTGGCCGGCACGGGCGGTGATGCCGCTGCGGCCGAGGCGGCTACGCTGGCGGGTGTCAGCAAGGTCCTTTTTGCCGATGACCATGCCTATTGCCACGGCATGTCGGAGCCGACCGCGGCGCTGGTCGTGTCGCTGGCTGGCGGCTACGAGCATATCGTCGCCGCCTCGGGTGCGCTGTCGAAATCGGTGCTGCCGCGTGTGGCGGCGATGCTGGACGTTATGGTGATCTCCGAGGTTCTGGCGGTGCATGACGCTGCGACCTTCGACCGCCCGATCTATGCCGGGAACGCGATCCAGACGGTGAAATCCTCGGACGCGACGAAAGTGATGACCGTCCGCACCGCGACTTTCGACGCGGCGGGCAAGGGCGGCAACGCTCCGGTCGAGAAGGTCTCGGCCACGGTCGATGGCAGCTTCTCGGCCTGGGTCGAGGACAAGGTGGCGTCCAGCGACCGGCCGGAACTGACCTCTGCCGGGATCGTGGTTTCCGGCGGTCGCGGCGTCGGCTCGCTGGCCGACTTCGCGCTGATCGAAAAGCTGGCCGACAAGCTGAATGCTGCCGTCGGTGCCAGCCGCGCTGCGGTTGACAGCGGCTATGCGCCGAACGACTGGCAGGTCGGGCAGACCGGCAAGGTCGTGGCCCCCGATCTTTACGTTGCGGTCGGCATCTCGGGTGCGATCCAGCACCTTGCCGGGATGAAGGACAGCAAGATCATCGTCGCGATCAACAAGGACGAAGAAGCGCCGATCTTCCAGGTCGCCGATTACGGGCTGGTGGCGGACCTTTTCACCGCCGTGCCGGAACTCATCGAAAAGCTTTGAATGGACGGTGGGCGAATCGCCCATCCTACGAAAGACGAAGGGGTCGCTGGCGGGCGGCCCCTTTTTTCCTGCCGGGCCTGCATGGCGGATATGACCGGCGCGCGTCGGTGAAGGGCCAGACGGACCTGCCTGTTGACGGCATCAAGGGGGCACCTCTCCTCTGACCCCGGGCTCTCACGCATGACTGTCCAACCGAACATCCTGATCCTGATGGTCGACCAGCTGACCGGGACGCTTTTCCCCGACGGCCCCGCCAATTTCCTGCACACGCCGAACCTGAAGCGCCTTGCCGCGAAATCCACCCGCTTTGCGAACTGCTACTGTGCCTCGCCGCTTTGCGCACCGGCGCGGGCCAGCTTCATGACCGGGCAGCTTCCCTCCCGCACGCGCGTCTACGACAATGCGGCCGAGTTTGCCTCGGACATCCCGACCTATGCCCACCATCTGCGCCGGGCGGGCTATCAGACCTCACTCAGCGGCAAGATGCATTTCGTCGGCCCCGACCAGCTGCACGGCTTCGAGGAACGTCTGACCACCGACATCTACCCCGCCGATTTCGGTTGGACTCCAGACTACCGCAAGCCAGGGGAACGGATCGACTGGTGGTATCACAACCTGGGGTCGGTGACGGGCGCGGGCGTGGCCGAGATCACCAACCAGCTTGAGTATGACGACGACGTGGCCCATCTGGCCTGCCAGAAGCTATACGACCTGTCACGCGGGGCCGATCCCCGCCCATGGAGCCTGACCGTCAGCTTTACCCATCCGCATGATCCTTTTGTCGCCCGCCGCAAATACTGGGACCTTTACGAAGGTGCGCCGGAGTGTGAGCCGCCCGAACCCCTCGCCTACGAAGACATGGACCCCCATTCCCAGCGCCTGATGGATGCCTGCGACTGGCAGGGCCTGACGATCACCCCCGATCACATTCGTCGCGCCCGCCAGGCCTATTTCGCCAACATCAGCTATGTAGATGACAAGATCGGCGAGATTCTGGCGGTGCTGGAAGCAACCCGTCAGGACGCCTCCATAGTTTTCCTCTCTGACCATGGCGAGATGCTTGGAGAAAAGGGCCTGTGGTTCAAGATGAGCTTCTTCGAAGGCTCTGCCCGCGTGCCCCTGATGATAGCCACCCCCGACATGCCAGTGGGTCCGGTCCAGACGCCGGTCTCAGCAATCGACGTGGCCCCTACGCTTGCGGCCCTGGCCGGTGTTTCCCTGTCCGAGGTTGCCCCCTGGACCGAAGGCGCAAACCTGATCCCGGTCGCAAATGGCGCGCCGCGCGGACCGGTTGCCATGGAGTATGCCGCCGAAGGCACCATCACGCCGATGGTAGCCTTGCGTGATGGTGGGTGGACATACATCCGCTGCCCCGCCGACCCCGAGATGCTTTTCGATCTGTCCATCGACCCGCAGGAACGGCACAACCTTGCCACCGACCCCAAGGCAGCCGAAACCCTCGCGCATTTCCAGAACCTTGCCGATGCCCGCTGGAACCTTCCGTCTTTTGACGCCGCCGTCCGCGAAAGCCAGGCTCGGCGCTGGGTGGTCTCTGAAGCCTTGCGAAACGGCGCCTACCACCCTTGGGACCACCAACCCCAGCGCCCCGCGTCGGAACGCTTCATGCGCAACCACATGGACCTGAACGTGCTGGAGGACAGCAAGCGCTTTCCGCGCGGCGAATAGCCCTGGTGGATGGACCGCCCGCCCCAAAAAGTCCCCGCCCTTTCATTCTGGCCCAAATATCCCCGCCGGAGGCAACCGCCAGACGTCAGCGCGCGTCGCGCAGAACCGCCGTGGCACCCTTCCAGCCCATCAGCATGGCGGGGGCATTGGTGTTTCCGGCAATCAGGTTCGGGAAGGCGCTGGCGTCGATCACCCGCAAGCCCCCCACCCCGTGCACCCGCAGGGCCGCATCCACCACAGATATCGCTGCATCCGCCCCCATCCTGCAAGTGCAGCTAGGGTGATAGACCGTTCCCGACCGGGCGCGGAAATCGGCGATCAAGGCCTCGTCCGTTGCCACTTCGGGCCCGGGGCGCAACTCTTCCTTGATCAGACGCGCCAGGGCCGGCTGCGCCGCCAGATGGCGCAGGTATTTCACCGCCGCCAGCATTTCCTCGACATCGTGGTTGGTCGAAAACGCATTTGCCGTGATCACCGGATGCTGCATCGGATCGGCCGTCCGCAGGCGGATATGCCCCCGGCTTGTCGGGCGGCAATTCGACAGCCCGATCGACATCCCCGACCAGGGGTCAGGCGTCAGCAACGGCCGCTCGCCATCGCGCGGGATCAGGGTTGAAAACGCCTGCATGTAAAGCTGCATGTTCGGGCGCGGAAGGTCAGGCGAGGTGCGGAAGAACCCGCCCGCATGGTTGATGCTTTTGGCCAAAGGCCCGCCGCCCAGCAGGAAATACTGCATCCCCGCCCGAAGCTTGCCCCACCACGGCCGCAACTCGTCATTGTAGGTGGGTTTGGTCATCGACCAGGTATAGTTGATCCCCTGATGATCGCTGAGATGATCGCCCACGTTTGGGTTGTCGTGCAGAACAGGGATGCCCAGGCCTTGGAGCAAGGCCCCCGGCCCGATGCCCGAAAGCTGCAGCAGCTGCGGCGAGTTGATCGCCCCACCCGACAGGATCACCTCGCCTTTGGCGCGCAGGGTGCAGGTCTCCCCGCCGCGTACATACTCCACCCCCACGGCGCGGCCCGCCTCGATCAGCACCCGCGTCACCATGGCGCGCGTGATTACCCGGACGTTGGCCCGCTTCATCGCTGGCCGCAGAAAAGCCCGCGCTGCCGAGTTGCGTCGCGCGTTCCTGATCGTCATCTGATAGACGCCCGCCCCTTCCTGCGTTGCGCCATTGAAATCCGGCGTCTCGGGCAGCCCCGCCTCGGCGCAGGCGGCCAGATAGTCCGTGACCAGCGGATGCAGGCCAGACCGGTTCGCCGAGATGAACAAGGGCCCGCCCGCCCCGCGCCAGGCATCGGCACCCGCCTCGGTATCTTCCATCGCCTTGTAGGCGGAAAGGCAGTCCTCCCAGCCCCAGCCGGGGTTCACCCCCCAGTCGTCGTAATCCGCCTTGTGTCCCCGGATATAGACCATCGCGTTGATGCTGGACGACCCACCCAGCACTTTGCCGCGCGGCCAGTGATCCCGGTTCCCCGCCAACCCCGGATCGGGTTCGGTCTTGTACATCCAGTTGACCGCCGGGTCGTAGAACAGCTTGCCATAGCCAAGCGGCAGCTGGACATAGAACCGACGGTCCGACCCACCCGCCTCCAGCACCGTCACCCTGTGCTTGCCCGATGCCGAAAGCCGGTCGGCCAGCACGCACCCGGCGCTGCCTGCGCCCACGATGATGTAATCGGTCTCGTCCATGTCGCCCCCCGGCACGTCGGGGGCACCCTAGCCGGGGGCAGGCGCGGCAACCGTCCGCTTTGCGACACCGGATGTCGCAAGAGCTTCCCCCCTCGTTCGTCTGCGTCTCGTCGTCGGACCATGGACCGCGAAAAGTGACGAAGTCGCGGGCGGTCCTCAGCCTTCGACGGCGAAGGTCAGTTCGCAATCCACCGGAAAGTTGACCGACCGGGCGATGAAGCACACCTCGTGAATCCGGTGATGAATCGCCTCGGCCACAGCAACATCCGTCCCAGCCTTCACCACCACATGCGGCCGCAATGTCGCATTCACAAACCGGCCGGCCCCGCCGCGCCCGACCTCGCCCACGCCGACCGGGCAATCCGAATAGGACGTCACCACGACCCCCGCATCCGAGGCGTAGTGCAGAAACCACAGCATGTGACAGGCCGAAAGCGCGCTCAGAAGCAAGTCCTCCGGGTTCATCTTGCCCGGGTCCCCGCCAAGAAGCGGATCGTTGGAGCAATGCACCACCGCCCTACCCGGCACCGCGATATCCCAGGTCCGGTCATAAGCCTTGTAGTGCGCCGTCCCCTCGCCCCGGTTGCCGGTCCACAGGATACGGGTGGTGTAGTCGTGGTTGGGCATCGGTCGGCTCCCTTCCCGGGAAACGCTAATCCGATCCCCCGCCGACTGCCAGACAGTCGTTCAGCTTTCGGCCATCCGGCCAATCACGATCAGCACCTGATAGTCGCGCTTGCTGCACCCCTCGACCTCTGGCATCGACCGTCCCGGGTCCATCGGAAAGACATTGGTCGGCGTCTTGTCCGGCGTGCAGGATTGGCCCGTTGCTGCCGTGTAGACGGCCGCACGGCAGCGCAAGTGGGTGACGTCGTAAATCGTCGCGCCATCAGCAAGGCTCCAGGCCTGTCTGCCTGCAGCGTCGGGCGCTGCCACCGTCAGGACCGAGGTCGTCTCGCGCCCGCCGGTCACGACATACTGCCCGGCAGGCAGGGGAAAGCTTGGCGCTTCCATGATCAGGCCATGTTCCTCCAGCCACCACGAGGCGGCGTCGAACTGCCACCCCGCCGGAGCGTTGCCGCCATTGGCAAGAAGGTCGGCAAAGTCGGTCGACCAGACCCCGCGCGGGCCGGGATCAACCGCCCAGAACCCCCAAGTCTCGGCATCCGTTCCGGAGGTTGCCCCGGGATCACCCAGCGCCGCGATGTATTGCGTGGGTCCGCCGACCATGACGGTCTCGGCCATTGCAACCTGCGCGGCCAGTGACCCAAGCACCGCAATCGCCCAAAGCCTGACGCTGTGACCCATGCCTATACGCCCCTTTTGCCATTGCGCCATAGTTAGCCCGGCTATGGCCAAAACCAACGTCTATCTTCCCACCCTCGCTTGATGCCAACGGGTCCAGAAGATGCGCAGTGTCACCGCTGCAAAGAAAGGTGCAGGGATGCCCAACTTCAGCATGCCCGCACAGCACCGCGATCATCCGTCCGCCGCCCCCAACCCGTGCTTGGCCAGGAACGCGCTGATCACGGTCGCCACCGCTTGCGGTCGGGTCAGGGTCAGGAAATGCGGCCCTTCCACCGTCTCGACTTCCCATCCCGCGGCGCGGAAATCCCCCGCGCGCGATGCAGGAACCAGACGGTCCCCGGACGCCACAACAAGGAGACGCGGACCCTCCACAGCCTTCAGATCGTCAACGACATTGACCTTCAAAACGGCGCGCAATCGCCCGGCCAAGGTCTTTCGCGGGACCGGGCCGATGATCTTCACGAACGCTTCGGGAAAGTCCCGCGCGCCCCAGTTTCCAACCAGAAACCATCGTGTCAGGCGGATCAGAAGAACCGACCGGATGGGCAGAAAGTAAAGGATGGCCGCGAAGAACGCAGGGACGAGGCGTGGTGACCGTGCAAAGCTGGCGACCAATACCAAAGCCTTGAGGCCGGAAGGTCTGGCCGCTGCCACCCTTATCGCCAGCGGGCCAGAGAAGGACTCGGCCACGATCACAAAGTCATCCGTTGGCAAGTGTGGCTGCAGCCAGCGCGCAACGTCGTCATAGCGAAAAAGCCCGGCCGGATACTGGACGACCTCCGCCTTGTACGACGGACCAAGATAGGCACCGACCGGAGCCGTCAGCGCCCCGGTGCCATCCAGCCCTGGCAAGAGGATCACCTGCATGTCAGCACCATCAGGCTGCTGCTGACCTTGCCCATCGGGCAAAGGATCACTTCCCCTTCCACACCGGATCACGCTTTTCGGCAAAGGCCTTCGCCCCTTCAAGCTGATCCTCGCTGGAATAAAGCCGGTCCACCGTCGGCATCTGCCGCTTGGTGATCCGGTTGAGGGCATCCTGAAAGCGCATGTTCTCGGCCTCGCGCACAACTTCCTTGATCGCGGCATAGACCAGCGGCGGGCCGGATTCCAGCAGGCGCGCAAGGTCCCAGGCCTTGGACATGAGGTCCTCCGGCGCGCAGATTTCCTTCACGATCCCCCAGCGATGCGCCTCCTCGGCGTCGAACCACCGACCGGTCAGCAGCAGGTCCATCGCCACATGATAGGGGATGCGCTTGGGCAGCTTGATGCTGGCGGCATCGGCCACGGTGCCCGACCGAATCTCTGGCAGGGCGAAGGTCGCGTTGGTGGAACACAGGATCAGGTCTGCCGACAGCGCAAACTCCAGCCCCCCACCGCAGCAGATGCCCTGCACGGCGGCAATCACCGGCTTGTTCAGGTTCGGCAGCTCCTGCAACCCCGCAAAGCCGCCGACCCCATAGTCGCCATCCACCGCATCGCCCTCAGCCGCGGCCTTCAGGTCCCAGCCGGGGCAAAAGAACTTCTCCCCCGCCGCCCGGATGATGCAGACGCGAAGGCTGTCATCATCCCGGAAATCCCGGAACACCAGCCCCATCACCCGGCTGGTTTTCAGGCTGATCGCATTGGCCTTGGGCGCGTCCAGCGTCACCTCCAGGATGGCCCCCTCACGTCGGGTCTTGATCCGCAGGCATGTCGGCGCGCGGACGCCCGCGGTAGCCGTCGAGAAGCGGCCAAAGCCGCAGCCGCCTGGCCGCTTGCAACACTTCGGCCTCGGTCACCGGCAGAACCAGCGTCACCGTGTCGGCCAGCACCTCGGCAGTGACACCGCCCATGCCCAAAGTCAGCGTCACCCCATACACCGGATCGCGCCGCAGACCCAACAGCACCTCGGCCTGCGCCCCGGTCACCATCTCTTCGACCAGATATCCCGCCGCCCCCGGCATCTCGGCCTGCCCTTGCAGCGAGGTCAAACCCAGACGCACCGCGCCCGCTTCGGTCTTGTGGGCAAACCCCAGCCCCTTCAGCGCAAAGGGTGCCGTCAGCCCCGCCACATCCAAGGCGGCAATCGTTGCCCCCGTCACCGACTTCGGCACCGCCACCCCGACCGAGGACAAAAGTGCCTTCCCCTCTGCCTCTGTCAGTATCCGGCCTTCACGCGGGGCCATGGCAGCAACGGGTTGCCAGCCCGCCAGCCCCGCCGGGGTTTGCGCTGCCTTGATCGCCGCCAGTGCCGTCTCCAGCCCCAGAAGCGTGCAGATGCCCTGCTCCATCATCGCCTGCACGCGCGGTTCGCCAAAGTTCTCGACCATCGAGGCGACCGGAAAGGCGATCTTCCCCGTCGCCTGCTGTGCGGCCACGATGGCATCCAGCGCGGGTTGGTAGCTGGACGGGTCGCACCGATCCGCGCGCGGCGTGTCGATGATGTAAAGCCCCGCGTCATAGGCCTCCAGCATGGCGCTGAACACTTCGGTCGTCTTTGGCCCGTCGCCCCAGATGAAGGTATGATAATCCAAGGGGTTGGAGATGGTCGGAATCTCTCCCAGCACTGCAAAAAGCCGGTCATGCGTGGCTTGTGGCACGGGCGGAAAGTCGATCCCGTAGGGTGCCGCAAGGTCCGCCACCAACCCCGCCTCACCCCCCGAACAGGACAGCGAACAGATCCGCGTCCCGATCTGTGGCCCATGGACATGAAAGATCTTCAGCGTCTCGATCAACTCGCTCGGGCTGTTCACCTCTGACACGCCGATCTGCCGCAGGAACGCACTGGACGCAGCGCCCCCCCCAGCAAGCGATGCCGTGTGGGACGCGGCAGCGGTCCGCGACGATTCGGTCTTGCCGGACTTGATGACAGCCACCCCCTTGCCGATCGCCCGGGCTTTCCGGGCAAGGGCGGCAAAGGCCTGTGCGTTGTCAATGCCTTCGATGTAAAGCCCAACAGCAGTGACGCGAGGATCGTCCAGCAGCGCCCCGGTCAGTTCGGCCAGTCCGACGACAGCGGCATTGCCCAGACAGGCGACATAGGCCACCGGCAGCCCCCGCGCCTGCATCCCCATGTTGATCACGATGTTCGAGGACTGGCTGACCAGTGCCACACCCTTTTCGATCCGGATACCGCCGTGCTGGTCCGGCCAGAGGAGTGCGCCATCGAGGTAATTGATCAACCCATAGCAGTTCGGCCCCAGGATCGGCATCTTCCCGGCCGCCCGAACCAGTTGGTCCTGCAACCCGGGCTCACCCGCTTCGGTCCAGCCGCTGGCAAAACAGATGGCACCGCCCGCGCCAATCCGCGAAAGCTCGGCCACCACATCAACCGTGGCAAGCCGGTTCACCCCGATGAATGTCGCGTCCGGCGGTTCCGGCAGGTCGGCGAGCGAGGCATAGGCCTTCAGCCCCCCGATTTCGGACTTCGTCGGATGCACTGGCCAGACCGGACCCAGAAAGCCCATCTTCCCGCACTGCTCGATGACGTTCAGCGCCCAGCCAGCGCCCAGAACGGCAATGTGACGCGGACGAAGCAGGCGATCGAGGCGATTCATGCCAGGCCTCCGGCCCGGCTGGACCCGCCGGGGGCGCTGCCCCCGGACCCCGGGGATACTTGAAGACAGATGAAAGGGAAGAAAAGGCGCCCTGCCCCGGCAGACCGAGGCAGGGTTTCACCCGTCACGGTCATCGGCGTCCCCGCCTGTACCGTGGGCCCATATACGCTCATCAACCTTAACATTTCGTTTCATCTGTCCCCAAATATCCCGGGGGTGCGGGGGCTGGCCCCCGCTCCTTCCGGTTCAACCACCCACCGCCCGCAGCAATTCGCGACTGATGATGTGCCGCTGGATCTCGGACGTGCCCTCCCAGATCCGCTCGACCCGGCTGTCGCGCCAGATGCGTTCCAGCGGCAGTTCATCCATCAGCCCCATGCCACCGTGGATCTGGATCGCTTCGTCTGCCACCATCGCCAGCACTTCGGTCGCCTTCAGCTTGGCCATCGACATATCGGCCTCGGTCACCGTGCCCTGATCGTACTTCCAGGCCGCTTCCCGTGTGAGAAGCTCTGCCGCCTTCAGCTCCAGTGCCATGTCCGCAAGCTTGAAGGACACCCCCTGGAACTTGCCGATGGCTTGGCCGAACTGCTTGCGGTCCGCAGCATAGGCAATTGCCAGGGCCAAGGCCCGCTCGGCGCGGCCAAGGCAGGTCGAGGCCACTTGCAATCTGGTCGCGCCCAGCCAGGAATTCGCAACCTCGAACCCTTTGTGAACTTCACCCAGGATCTGGCGCTTGTGGACTCGGCAGTCGTCGAACTCCAGCACCGCGTTGGTGTAGCCGCGATGCGACACATTCCGGTAGCCTTCGCGCACCGTGAACCCCGGCGTGCCCTTGTCGACGAAAAAGGCGGTGATCCGTTTCTTCGGACCGCGCGGGGTATCTTCCTCGCCGCTCGCCATGAAGCAGATCGCAAAGCCCGCAAGATCGGCGTGGCTGATGAAATGCTTGGTCCCGTTCAGGATCCAGTCGTCCCCATCGGGGCGCGCGCTGGCCTTCATCCCCCGCAAGTCCGACCCGGCCCCAGGTTCGGTCATCGCCAGGCAATCCCAGGTCTCGCCCCTTATGCAGGGCATCAGGTACTGCTCACGCTGTTCGGCATTCCCGGCCAGAAGGATGTTCGACGGCCGGGCCACGCAGGTCCAGTGCAGCGCATAGTTCGCGCGGCCCAGTTCCTTTTCGTAGAGAAGCCAGGACAGGGTATCAAGGCCCGCGCCCCCAAGATCGACCGGCATGTTGGCTGCGTAAAGCCCTGCAGCCATGGCCTTTTTCTGGATCTCGCGGATCAGTTCCACTGGCAGGTGGCCAGACCGTTCAACCGCAAGTTCATGCGGATAAAGCTCGGTCTCGACAAACCCACGCGTCGCTTCGACGATCATCTGCTGTTCTTCGTTCAGACCGAAATCCATAGCACCCTCACGGATCGGGATTGATGGTAAAGCCATCCACGGTCAACGCCTGGCCGGAAACCATGCGCGCGCCGTCTGAGGCCAGGAAAAGCGCCATTTGCGCCACGTCTTCGGGGTCGGAAAGCCGCCCCAGGGCTGTGCCGGACGCATAACCCTGCCGCACGGCCTCTGGGGTCATGCCCTTGGCGCTGGCTTCCGCTTCGATCACCCGGTCGATCCGGGGACCGTTGACAGACCCCGGGCAGATCGCATTGGCGCGGACACCGAAAGGTCCAAGTTCCATCGCCACGGTCTTCATCAACCCGATGACGCCCCATTTCGCCGCCGCATAGGGCGCGCGGTAGGGTGTGCCGTACAAACCAGAGGTTGAGGACATGAAGGTGATCACTCCACGCCCCACCGGCTTCATCAGCCGCGCGGCTTCCCGGGCCAGCAGCATCGCGCCGTCAAGGTTCACGCCAAGGCACTGGCGCCATCCCTCCAGCGCCATGTCCTCGATGGCAGCGGTCGGGCCCTTGATGCCAGCGTTGGCAACCGCAACGTCAAGGCCACCCCAGTCCCGCGCGACTTCAGCGAAAAGCAGTTCCATGGCAGCTTCGCTGGAGGCGTCACAGACAGTGCCCCGGATCCCCGGCGGCAGCACTGCCACGGCTTCGGCGTCGATATCCGTCACCCAGACCCGATAGCCTTCGGCGGCAAAGCTGCGCGCCATGACCAGCCCGATGCCATTCGCCCCGGCGGTGATGAGGACCCGTCGGCTCACCTTTTCTGCCCGACCGCCCGACCGGCACCCTCGGGCAAGGGCAGGTCGGCATGCGCCTTTGCAATCGCCTCAAGCTTTGCCCAGACTTCGGGTGCCGCCGGAACGGTCTTGCCGGCTGCCATGTCCACATGCAGGCAAAGCTGTTCCACCGTGGCCACGCAATCGTCGCCGCGCATCACCCGCACGAAACTGCGGAACCGCTTTTCGTCGGCGCTGATGATCTGCACCTCGGCCCGGACCAGATCACCCAGCCTGGCTTCGCCCAGATGCCGGATGTGGGTCTCGGCGGAGTAGAAGGAATGCCCGGCCGCCACATAGTCCATACCCGCGCCAATGGTGCGCAGAAGGTTGTCGATCGCTTCGGAGTTCACGAAATAGTACCGGCTTTCGGTCATGTGACCGTTGTAGTCGATCCAGCCCGGCAGGACCTGACCCTGGTACATCACCAGCGGTTCGGCCCGCGCGCCCGTCTCGTGGCGCTTTGCCATTTCGGCGTTGAACACCGCCGCCCGGGCCGCGTCATGTTCCAGAAGGACCTTGCCCGCACCCCAGTTCCGCTCTTTCAGGCTGCGCAGAAAGCCGACCAGGTTGCGGTCGCGGATGCGTTCCAACTCGCGGATCGTGTACATCCCCGACTGCGCGTCGGACTGGCCCGCCACCAGATCAACCAGTTCTTCGTTGAACTCGGGCACGTCCATCAGCTTGGACCAGGGCCATTTCAGCGTTGGCCCGAACTGTGCCATGAAATGCCGCATCCCGGCCTCGCCGCCCGCGATCCGGTAAGTTTCGAACAGGCCCATCTGCCCCCAGCGCAAGCCAAAGCCCATGCGGATCGCCTCGTCGATCTCGGTCGTCGTGGCGATGCCGTCCTTGAGCATCCAAAGCGCCTCACGCCAGACCGCCTCAAGGAAGCGGTTGCCGATGAAGGCGTCGATCTCGTGCCGGATGACAAGGGGAAACATCCCGATGTCCTTCATGATCTGCACGGTCTTTTCCACGATGTGTGGCGGGTTCTTCTCGGAGCCCGAGATCTCGACAGGGGCAGCAGGTAAACCGGGTTGAACGGGTGGGCCACGATGATGTTCTGCGGCGCCGGGCTTGATTTCTGCAAGTCGCTGGCCTTGAACCCGCTGGTCGACGACCCGATCAGCACATCAGGGTTCGATTGCTGCAACGGGGCATAGACCTTGTGCTTCAACTCGATCCGCTCGCTGACCGACTCCTGCACATACTCCGCCCCGTCTACCGCCTCGCCGATGGTGCCGTGGAACGTCAGCCGTCCCTCCGCAGGCATCGGCACATCGCTCAGCGCGGGCAGCGCAAGGCGCGCGTTCGCCATGACCGCCGCGATCTTCCGTTCGGCCTCCGGGTCCGGGTCGAAGACGCCTACATCCCAGCCGTTAAGCAAGAACCGCGCCGCCCAACCCCCGCCGATAACCCCACCACCGATGATTGCCGCTTTCCGTGCCATTGCCTTATCCTCTCTCGGGGTCCCCCCCTCCCCATCCCTCCCCCACAGGGGGGGAGAGAGGCTCCCACTTGTCATGAGGTCCCGCCCTTGCCAGCCTGGCACTTCCCTCCCCCCTCCGTGGGGGAGGGAGAGGGTGGGGGGGCCCCGCCGGACGTTACTTCGCCACCGGCGCCCGCTTTTCCAGCTTCAGCTTCGCCCGCACTTCCGCCGGCGTGATCACCCGCGCACCCATGTTCTCGATGATGGTGCAGGCCCGTTCCACCAGTTGCGCATTGGTGGCCAGCACGCCCTTGTCCAGCCACAGGTTGTCCTCCAGCCCGACCCTGACGTTCCCGCCCGCCAGCGTTGCAGCGGCGACATAGGCCATCTCGTTCCGCCCAAGACCGAAGGCTGAATAGTGCCAGCCCGCAGGCACATTGTTCACCATCGCCATGAAGGTGTTCAGGTCATCCGGCGCGCCCCACGGCACGCCCATGCACAGTTGCACCAGCACGGGTTCCGGGATCACGCCTTCGCGCACCAGCTCCTTCGCCAGCCACAGATGGCCGGTATCAAACGCCTCGATCTCGATCCGCACCCCCGCCGCCGTCATGCGCCGCGCCATGTCGCGCAGCATCCCGGGGGTGTTGACCATCACATAGTCGGCCTCGTTGAAGTTCATCGTGCCGCAGTCCAGCGTGCAGATTTCCGGCCGGCATTCGACGATATGGGCCACCCGCTCCTCGGCGCCGCACATGTCGGAATGGCCGGCCATGCGGGTCATGTCCTCGGTGCCGTCGAAATACATGTCGCCGCCCATCCCGGCGGTCAGGTTCAGGACCACATCGGTGTCGCTGTCGCGGATGCGGTCGGTCACCTCGCGGTAATATTCCAGCTTGCGGCTGGGCTTGCCAGTTTCGGGGTCGCGGACGTGGCAATGCACCACCGCCGCCCCGGCCTTGGCCGCCGCAATGGCTGCATCGGCGATCTGCTTGGGGGACCGCGGCACATGCGGGCTGCGGTCCTGGGTGCCACCGGACCCGGTCACGGCACAGGTGATGAAAACATCCTTGTTCATGGTCAGCGGCATGGAATCCTCCCCGGGTTTCAATCCCAAGATAGCGGCCTTCCCAAATCGCGCTTGGCAGTTTACGAATTCTGCATGACGGAAAATGCCATCTTTCTTCCTTCCGAGCAGCCGCTGACCATCGCCCTCCTCGTCTTGCCCCAGGCGTCGATCCTCGAGGTTGCCTCGGCGCTTGACCCCCTTCGCAATGCAAATCGCCAGCTTGGACATGAGGCCTATCGCTGGCGCGTCGTCTCTCCAGATGGCGCGCCGGTGCCGCTCACCTGCGAGATTTCGCTGCCGTCCTCCGGCCCCCTCGCCCATGCCGTGGGGGCCGAGGCGCTGATCGTGGTTGCGGGCTACCGTTTGGCCGAGGTGGCGACGCGCCCCCTGATCCGCGACCTTCGCCGCATCGCGCCGCGCTTTCAGCTTGTGGGAGGGATCGACGCCGCCCCTTGGGTTTTGGCGCGCTCCGGACTTCTCGACGGCTACCGCGCAACCGTGCATTGGGAAGATCTTGAGGATCTCGCGGCAGCACATCCCGACATCGACGTGGTGCCTGACCGCTTCGTGATCGACCGCAACCGCCTGACAATCTCCGGGGCGGCC
>JAPLPF010000017.1:0-10395 GCA_026400325.1 Rhodobacterales bacterium | reverse complement strand
TCATGTTGCATCTCAGCCGCTGCCGCCACGGCGCAGCCCTGGCCCGCCAGGTCGCGATGAGCTTTCTGATGCAAGGACGCGCGGGCAGCGAACCCCAGACCGCCCCCCTTGCACGCGACCCCGCCCTTGACCCGCGGGTGGCGGCAGCCCTTGCGCGGATGGAGGCGAGGATAGATGCCCCGGAATCCGCGGCGGCGACGGCCCGGGCTGTCGGTCTGTCCCCCCGCCGACTGGAAACCCTCTTTCGCGAAGCACTTGACGGCACGCCCGCCGCACACGCGCTTGGCCTGCGCCTGCAAGCTGCGCGACGGATGCTGACCGATACGAACCATCCCGTCGCCGAGGTGGCGTTGCGGACCGGGTTTTCCAGCCCCTCGACCTTTTCTCGTGCCTTCCGGGCCCGTTTCGGGCAACCGCCAGGCGGTTTGCGGGCGTGATGCTGCGGTCGGTTACCCCCGCCGCTTTGCCTCGATCACTTCCCAGATGCGGGCAGCGGCATTGGTGCCGTCGAACCGCTCCAGCTCCTGGATCCCGGTGGGGGAGGTCACGTTGATCTCGGTCAGCCAGTCGCCGATCACGTCGATGCCGACGAAGACCTGACCCTTCTCGCGCAAGACCGGGCCGATGGTCCGGCAGATCTCCAGATCCCTGGCGGTCAGACCCACCTGCTCCGGCCGCCCCCCGGCATGCATGTTCGACCGAGTCTCGCCAGCTTGCGGCACCCGATTGATCGCGCCGACAGGCTCACCGTCGACAAGGATCACCCGCTTGTCACCCGCCGCGACGGCGGGAAGAAATTTCTGCACGATCAGGGGCTCACGGTTGATGCCCATGAAAAGCTCGTGCAGCGACGAAAGGTTGCGGTCATTCGGGTCCAGCCGGAACACGCCAGCCCCGCCGTTGCCGTAAAGTGGCTTCAGGATCACATCACCATGCCGCGCCTTGAAGGCGCGGATCGTCGCCAGATCGCGGGCAATCGCGGTCGGAGGGGTCAGGTGCGCAAAGCGCAGGACCAGCAGCTTTTCCGGGCTGTTGCGCACCCAGAAGGGATCGTTCACCACCAAGGTCCGGGGATGGATCATCTCAAGAAGATGGGTGGTCGTGATGTACCCCATGTCAAAGGGCGGGTCCTGGCGGAGCCAGACCACGTCGATGTCGGCAAGGTCAACCTCAACCTCATCGCCATAGGTTACATGATTTCCAACCTCGCGCCGCACTTCGATCCACCAACCCCGGGCCAGGACACGACCTTCGACAAAGGCCAATCGGTCCGGTGTGTAATAAAACAGGCGATGTCCGCGTGCCTGCGCTTCCAGGGCGATGCGAAAGGTGGAATCGGCGCTGATGTTGACAGACCCGATCGGGTCCATCTGCAATGCAACCTTGAGGGACATCATCTACTCCGCGTTCAGACAGCGCGATTGATGACCCAAGCGGGGCAAAGATGCAATTCAACCGGCGAAAGCGTTTTCCACGACGTCGATCCGCCCCTGACCATCCACCAGCGCAAGGTCGATGCGGACATCGGTCATAAGCCCCTTCGGTTCGCCACCAAGGAATTCATCGACCGTCACGAAAATCCTGGCGATCTGCGCTTTTGAGATGTGAGAGGCCGCAAGGTCATGGGTGCGGCTTTGCTTGACTTCGACAAAGACCACAACGTCACCCTGCCTGCCGACGATATCAACCTCACCTGCGCTGCCGCGCCAGTTGCGGGCACAAATCTGCAGGCCCAGCGATTCATAGTGCCGCGCAACCGATGCCTCCGCGGCATGGCCGGCATGATAGTTTGCACGCCCGCGTGCGGCCCGGGTGCGGGCAACGGCGCCAGAGTGGAAATCAAGTGGCATGGCGGTGTCATCCTTGGCTGCGATCCAGCGCGATCCGGTAGACCAGTTTGCGCGATACCCCCAGAGTTTGCGACACAAAGCTTGCGGCATCCTTAACGGACATGCTGGCAAGCGCCATATCAAGGGCCGCCCCGATGCTGTCCTCGCTTGCGGCTTCGGGCGCGGCGCGGTCCACCAGAACGACGACCTCGCCCTTGACCGCGCGGCCTGCGAAGCTTTCGGCCAGGTGATCGAGGGGGCCGCGCGACACCTCTTCGAACCGCTTGGTCAATTCACGACAGACCACCGCCTGTCGTCCGCCTCCCAGTGATCGGGCCATCTCGGCGAGCAGCTGCGGCAGACGCTTCGGGCTTTCATAGAAGATCAGCGTTGCCGGGACTGCCGACACCCCGGCCAGAAACTCGCGCCGGGCGCCTTGGGCGGCAGGGGGGAAGCCTGCAAAGAAGAACCGGTCTGAGGGCAGGCCCGACACCGTAAGCGCACAGATCGCAGCGCAGGGACCCGGGGCCGCCGTCATCGGCAGCCCGGCCGCAGCCACCGCCCGCGCAAGTTCGAACCCGGGATCCGAGATCAGCGGCGTGCCCGCTTCGGACGCGTAGGCCAGGCTCTTGCCCTCGCCTATCAGCGCCAGAAGGCGCGCCAGTGCGCCTTCACCGGAATGGTCGTGATAGGCAATGACCAGACGCCCACCCAGTGCAATGCCGTGAATTTCCATCAGATGGCGAAGCGTGCGGGTATCTTCAGCCACCAGCACATCCGCACCCGCCAGCACGTCAAGCGCGCGCAAGGTGATGTCGCGTGCGGCGCCGATCGGCGTCGACACGAAATGCAACCCGGGCGGAATGGCGCGCAGGGCCGGTTTGAACGTCGTCTCGGCCGTGTCGGGTGTCTGCCTCACAAGTTTACTTCCCTTTCCGAACCAACTAGCTTGGTTCGCATTCGCCGTACTGCCGCAAAGTGAGGAAGTCCCATGTTGTCCGTAATTCATCGGGCCCGCAAGTCGCTGGGTCAGTCCTTCCTTTCCCTGTGCGCAGCCCTTGGCGTGGCAGCGATTTCCGCCTGCGTGCCGACGGGCGGGCAAGCCCCTTCGCGGGGCAACGGCGGGGCGGTGCAGGTGGCACTTCTGATCCCGTCCGGCTCGGGGCAGTCGCAGGATGAGCTGTTCGGTTCCAACCTTGAAAACGCAGCGCGGCTGGCCATGGCTGACCTGTCCGGCGTGACGATCGACCTGCGGGTTTACCGGACCGGCGGCAATCCGGCGCAGGCCAGCGCGCTGGCGCGGCAGGCGGTGGACGAGGGTGCGCAGGTCATCCTTGGGCCATTCTATTCGGAGGAGGCAAACGCCGCAGGCTCTGCCGTGGCCGCTTCGGGCGTCAGTGTCCTTGCCTTCTCGAACAACGCGGCCATCGCTGGCGGCAATGTCTTTGTTCTGGGCCCGACCTTCGAAAACACCGCCCGGCGTCTGGCAAGCTATGCCGTCCGCAACGGAAAGTCGCGGGTTCTTGTCGTGCATGACCGAAACGTCGCGGGCGATGTCGGCAGGGCCGCGATCGAGCGTGGCGTAGCCACGGCGGGCGGGTCCGTGGTTGGCGTGGCCTCGTACGAATATTCGCAGAACGGCATCGTCCAGGCCGCCAAGGGCATTGTCGGAACCGCCCGAACCTCTGGGGCGACGGCGCTTTTCCTGACCGCAGACACGGCGGGTGCGCTGCCCTTGCTCAGCCAGCTTCTTGTCGACAATGGCATCGACCGGACCACGACCCAGTTCATCGGGCTGACACGCTGGGACATCCCGCCGGCGACACTGGCCTTGCCGGGCGTTCAAGGGGGCTGGTTCGCCATGCCGGACCCCGGCCTGCAAGCGCAATTCCAGTCGCGCTATCAGTCGGCTTATGGAACCGCACCTGCTGCAGTTGCGGGCCTTGCCTATGACGGGATTGCAGCAATCGGGGCCTTGGCCCGTGCTTCGGACGGCGCGCCGATCACGCGCGAAGCACTGACCCAGCCTGCCGGATTTGCAGGAGTATCGGGGATTTTCCGCCTTTTGCCCAATGGCACCAACGAACGCGGCCTTGCCGTGGCGCAAATCCGTGAGAACCAGGTGGTGGTGATCGAAGCGGCCCCACGCAGCTTTGCCGGTGCCGGGTTCTGATACAGTGACGACCAAGGCCATCGCGGGGGAGTGCATTGCACCCAAGGGCACGGCTGCTGGGGGCGGGGTCGAGGACGACGGGACTCTCGCCGAAACGAACGTGTCCTATCCGCGTGCAGACGCTTTGGCGATTTCGGCCGGGATCAGGTCTGATCTGGTCGGAATGGCCGACGCCAAGGCATCGCGTGCACTGGTCGTTCGCAGATTGCAGGCCGTCAGGGCCGACGCGAATGCGGCCTTCGAAGCGGCCTTTCTTGACACACCCCGTCAAGCGCGGGCGTTGATCAGCGCTCAGGCCGACCTGACCGACCTGTTCGTCACCTCATCGCTGGAGGCAGCGCTGCTGCTCCACCCCCTGTCCAACCCGACCGAGGCCGAGCGCATCGCCGTCCTGGGCGTTGGCGGCTACGGCCGGGCCGAGATGGCGCCACAGTCGGACGTCGACCTTCTGTTCCTGACGCCGTGGAAGATCACGCCCTGGGCGGAAAGCGTGATCGAGACGATGCTTTACATCCTGTGGGACCTCAAGCTAAAGGTCGGGCATTCCAGCCGTACGGTGAAGGACTGCGTCCGGCTTGGGCGCGAGGATATCACCATCCGCACCGCCCTTCTTGAACACCGGTTCATCTGTGGCCATCGGCCCCTTGCGACCGAGCTGGACGCAAAGCTCTGGTCCGAGCTTTTCCGCAACTCGGGACCGGAATTCATCGAGGCCAAGCTTGCGGAACGATCCGAACGGCACCGCAGGCAGGGTGGCCAGCGCTATGTGCTGGAGCCGAACGTGAAAGAAGGCAAGGGCGGCCTGCGCGACCTGCAGACCCTGTACTGGATCGGCAAGTATCTGCACCGGGTGCCCAGCGCCGAAGGGCTGGTGGCAGCAGGGCTTCTCAGCCGCGAGGAGTTCGACAGCTTTGCCCGGGCCGAAGATTTCCTCTGGGCCGTGCGTTGCCACCTGCACTACGTCACCGGTCGGACAACTGATGTGCTGGCCTTCGACCTTCAGGTCGAAGTGGCCGCAAGGATGGGCTATCGCGACGCGGGTGGCCGGCGGGCGGTCGAACATTTCATGCAGGACTATTTCCGCCTTGCCACCCGGGTGGGCGAGTTGACCCGCATCTTCCTGACCGAGCTTGAGGCCCGCCACGCCAAGCGCGAGGCCAGCCTTTTCGGCATCTTCAAGCGCACGAAACGGGTGAAGGCCGGATACACGCTTGTGCAGGGGCGGCTCGACCTGACCGATCCGGCGGCGTTTCTGGCCGACAAGCTGAACCTTTTGCGCGTCTTTGAAGAAGCGTTGCGGACCGGTTATCTTCTGCACCCGAACGTCATGCGGCTTCTTGCCGCCAACCTTGCCCTGATCGACGACGAAATGCGCGACGACCCCGAGGCGCAGCGGATCTTCCTTGACCTTCTGCTCAAGCACGGCAACCCGGAACGCCCCTTGCGCCGGATGAACGAGCTTGGCGTGCTGTCAGCCTTCATCCCGGAATTCGAGCCGATCGTCGCGATGATGCAGTTCAACGTCTACCACCACTACACAGTGGACGAACACATCATCCAGACCATCAGCTGCCTGGCCCAGATCGAACGCGAAGAACTGGTCGAGGAACTGCCAGTGGCGTCTGGCATCCTGAAAGAGGGTGTGAACCGGCGCGTGCTTTATGTGGCGCTTTTGCTGCACGACATCGGCAAGGGGCGGCCCGAGGACCATTCGATCCTTGGCGCGCAGATCGCCCGGCGGGTGGCGCCCCGGCTGGGCCTTGACCCCGAGGAATGCGAAACGGTCGAATGGCTGGTGCGCTATCACCTGCTGATGTCCGACATGGCGCAGAAACGCGACATCGGCGATCCGCGCACGGTGCGCGACTTTGCCAAGGCGGTGAAGACCCGCAAGCGGCTGGACCTGCTGACCGTCCTGACGGTCTGCGACATTCGCGGCGTCGGTCCGGGGACGTGGAACAACTGGAAGGCCATGCTTCTGCGCCAGCTTTACAAGCAGACGGCCGAGGCGATGGACGGCGGGCTTGAAAGCCTGAACCGCGAAAACCGCAAGGACGATGCCAAGCTTGCGCTGCGCCAGCGTCTGGCGGACTGGGAGAAGGCCGCACTTGATCACGAGACAACCCGCCACTACGCACCCTATTGGCAAGGCCTGTCCACCGATACCCATGTGATCTTTGCCCGGCTCTTGCAAGCGCTGCCCGATGACGAGATCCGCATCGACCTGCACCCCGACCCCGACCGCGATGCAACCCGCGCGGCCTTTGCGCTGGTCGACCACCCCGGCATCTTCAGCCGACTTGCCGGGGCGCTGGCCCTCGTCGGCGCCAACGTGGTCGATGCCCGCACCTATACCTCGAAGGACGGCTATGCGACGGCGGTCTTCTGGGTGCAGGACGTCGAAGGCAGACCCTATGAGGTCGCCCGACTGCCACGCCTGCGCGGCATGATCGACAAGACCCTGAAAGGCGAAGTGCTGGCGCGCGAGGCGCTGAAGGACCGCGACAAGCTGAAAAAGCGCGACCGCGAATTCCGTTTCCCGACACATATCACTTTCGACAACGAAGGGTCGGACATCTACACGATCATCGAGGTCGACACCCGCGATCGCCCCGGCCTGCTGTATGACCTGACCCGAACGCTGGCGACCAACACCATCTACATCGCCAGCGCCGTGATCGCGACCTACGGCGCGCAGGTTGTCGATACAGGTTGTCGATACCTTCTATGTCAAGGACATGTTCGGGTTGAAGCTGCACCAGAAGCACCGGCAAGAGGCACTGGACCGCAAGCTGCGCGCCGCCATCGCCGAAGGCGCGGAACGGGCGCAGGGATGACGCGGATGCGCTCGTCGAGCACTTCGTGCACTCCTCGCGGGTGGGCACCCATGCGAGGAGTGCACGACGAGCCATATCTCCAGCATCGGAAAGACCACGCAGCATGAAACCCATCCGTCTTGTGCGCGGCTTTCTGACCGTGGGGCTCTGGACGCTCCTGTCGCGTGTCGTCGGCTTTGTCCGCGATGTCATGATTGCCAACTACCTTGGCTCGGGCCCGGTGGCCGAGGCGTTTCTGATCGCGCAGTCGCTGCCCAACATGTTCCGCCGCTTTTTCGCCGAAGGTGCGTTCAACATGGCCTTCGTGCCGATGTTCGCCAAGAAACTGGAGGCCGGCGAAGACGCCGAGGGCTTTGCCCGCGACGCCTATTGGGGGATGGCTGCGCTTCTGACCGTCTTCAGCGTCATCGGCCATTTCGCGATGCCGCTTCTGGTCTTGGCGATGGCATCGGGGTTTGCCGGAGACGAACGTTTCGGCCTTGCCGTCGTGCTGGGTCAGATTGCCTTTCCCTACATCCTGTTCATTTCCCTGACAGCCCTTCTGTCGGGTGTGTTGAACGCGATGGGCCGGTTCTTTGCCACGGCAGTCGTGCCGGTGGTGATGAACATCTTCCTCGTCGGCGCGATGGTCGCGGCCGTCTGGTTCGACTGGGATCTTGGCCGCACGCTGGCCTGGTCGGTGACCATTTCGGGGGTGCTGCAGCTTTTGTTCATCTGGGCCGTCCTGCGCCAGTCCGGTTTCCGGATTCCGTTCCGCCGGCCAAGGCTGACCCCGGAACTCAAGCGCCTGGCCATCATCGCCGCCCCCGCGGTGCTGGCCGGAGGGGTCGTGCAGATCAACCTGATCGTAGGGCGCCAGGTCGCCAGCTTTACCGAAGGCGCCGTGGCCTGGCTGACCTATGCAGACCGCCTGTATCAACTGCCACTGGGCGTCGTCGGCATCGCGATCGGCGTGGTCCTCTTGCCCGACCTGTCGCGCCGCCTGCGGGCTGGCGATGTCGCCGGAAGTCGCGAAAGCTTCAACCGAGGTGCCGAATTCGCGATGTTCCTGACGCTGCCTGCGGCTGTGGCCCTTAGTGTCATTGCCCTGCCGATCATCACGGTTCTGTTCGAACGTGGAGCCTTTACCGCAGGTGACAGCCAGCAGACCGCGATGGCGCTGGCGGTCTATGCCCTGGGCCTGCCCGCCTTTGTGCTGCACAAGGCGTTGCAGCCGCTTTATTACGCGCGGGAAGATACCCGGCGACCCTTCCTTTTCGCTGTCGTGTCGATGGTGGTAAACGTCGTGGCCGCAGTCGGTCTGGTGCCGGTGTTCGGCTTTCTGGCCGCAGCGGCAGGTACGACCATATCGTCGTGGGTCATGGTCTGGCAGCTGTGGCGCGGGACACACGGGATGGGCGAAGCCGCCACGCTGGACAGCCGTTTCCGGCGCCGCGTGCCCCGGATCGTGGTGGCGTCATTGGTCATGGGCGCATTCCTCTGGACGGTGACGGCCCTGCTGGGTGACACGCTCTTGCAGCCAGGCCTGCGCACCCCGGCACTTGCGGCAACAGTGGTGCTGGGGATGGGCGTGTACTTCGCCACTGTCCTGTTGATCGGCGGGATGAGCTGGACCGAGCTTCGCGCCGCGATCCGCCGTCAGCGATGACGCAGCTTGTCCATCACCCTCGACCAGCCGCCGGGGCTGACGGCAAAGCTTAGCACAAAGCATTCCCAGGTGCCGCCGAAAAGGACGCCGAACACCAGCTGGAAGAACAGAAGAAAGCCGATCAGGCTGAACGCGCGGAACTTGTTTGCACCCGATCTGGCAAGATTCACCCACAAGAGAAAGGTGAAGGCGCCGATCAGGCCATAGACGGACGGGTGCGCGCCGATAAGGGGCGACTTCAGTCCGGGGACAAGCAGGCCATAAGCCAACCCACCGGCGATGGCCGCCCCGAAGACCACGACCAGAACCGCCCACCAGCGGAAGATCTCGCCCACCATCTTGCCAAGCGCCATGACCAGCACGACCGAGAAAAGTGCATGGGTAAAGGTGCCGTGGACCAGAGGGTAGCTGACCAGCCGCGCAAGGTCCGGATAGGGTAGCCCACCGGTTTGCCACTGATAGCGCAGAAGCTCGGGGAACAGCGCAAATCGCTCCATCGCCTGCAGCCGCCAGCCGATGGCCTGGGGACCGCCAACCAGACCGGCGCCACCAAGGTTCAAGACCAGTTCCATCGCAATCATCGGCAAGACTAGCACCCAGACAATCGCCGGCAGCGGGTTCAGCGGTGACTCGGTGCTGTTGTGATCCATGTTGCCCCCGGCGATTGACGACCTTCAGCCCTTCGATTACGCGGGTTCGTCAGCTTTATCCAGACGGAGCCTCGTCATGTCGTCCGAACCCTCGGCGGTCCAAACGCCGAACGCCTTCACGCCGCGCATCTTTTCGGGCATCCAGCCGTCGGGCGGGTTGACACTTGGCAACTATCTTGGCGCGCTGAAGCGGTTCGTCGAAAAGCAGGACGAGGGGATCGAGACGATCTACTGTATGGTCGACATGCACGCGATCACCACCTGGCAGGACCCGGAAAAGCTGCGCCACCAGACCCGCGAGGGGGCCGCAGCCTTCATCGCCGCCGGGATCGACCCCGCGCGATCCATCCTGTTCAACCAGAGCCAGGTTCCCGCCCATGCCGAGCTTGGCTGGATCTTCAACTGCGTCGCGCGGCTTGGCTGGATGAACCGGATGACCCAGTTCAAGGACAAGACCGCCGGCAAGAACGCCGAGGCCGCCAGCCTTGGCCTTTACGCCTACCCCAGCCTGATGGCCGCTGACATCCTGGTCTACCACGCCACGATGGTCCCTGTCGGCGAGGACCAGAAGCAGCATCTGGAGCTGACCCGCGACATCGCGATCAAGTTCAACAACGACTACGGGGTGAATTTCTTTCCCGTCGTCGAACCCCTGATCGAGGGGGCGGCGACCCGTGTCATGAGTTTGCGGGACGGGACGAAGAAAATGTCGAAATCCGACCCGTCCGACCAAAGCCGGATCAACCTGACCGACAGCGCCGACCAGATCGCCGCCAAGATCCGCAAGGCCAAGACCGACGCCGAGCCTTTGCCCGATACACTCGACGGCCTGCGCGACCGGCCCGAGGCGCGCAACCTTGTCAACATCTACGCAGCCCTTTCCGGCCAGACGGCAGCCGAGGTGATTGCGGAAAACGCCGGCGCACAGTTCGGAACCTTCAAGCCGCGCCTTGCCGATCTTGCGGTGGCCAAGCTGTCGCCGATCACCGACCGGATGAACCGCCTGATGCAGGACCCCGCCGAGATCGACCGCATCCTTGGGGATGGGGCCGACCGGGCCGACTCCCTGGCCCGCCCGATCCTGGACCGGACCAAGGACATCGTCGGAATGATCCGCTCGCGCCGGATGTAATCCACAGATTTTCTCAGACCCCTACCGGCACTGTCACAGTCCCGATTCAGGCCGCCGCTACACCGATCCCGTCCGGAGGCGCGATCTGTCCCCGTCGCCTTGGGCCCGGCCCGTCTGTCCCCTGAA
>JAPLPF010000104.1 GCA_026400325.1 Rhodobacterales bacterium | reverse complement strand
CCACCGTCGCGATCCGGTCGCGGAACGCGGTCCATTCGGCAAGGCCCATCTGTTCGGCGGCATCCGCGCGGCCAGCCGTTGGCGCGCGGCGGGGCGAGATCGAATCGATCAGCACCAGATGCCTGGCCCCGTGTGCCACCAGCGCCTTGCAGGTGCGGGTGGCGGCATCCATCACCTCGTCCCACTTTGCCGGGTCGTGGAACGGGCGGAACACCACGCCGCCGATCAGTTCCAGCCCGTTTTCCGCCAGCGCGTCGCCAAGAATGGCAGGATCTTCCGGCATGAAGCCGATGGGGCCAAGCTCGATCCCCTTGTAGCCGGCATCAGCGCAGTCCTTCAGCACCTGCCGCCAGGCCGGGTTGCGCGGATCGTCCGCGAATTCGACGCCCCAGGAACAGGGCGCGTTGCCGATACGAATGGTCATTGGGTCCTCATGTCTGGGGGACGGCGTGCCAGCGGCCGTCGTCGGATGCGTGATGCGCGGTGTCGATCAACTGGCTGACAGCCAGCCCGTCGCGGAACGTGGGCCAGACGGGTTTTCCGGTGGCGATGGCCTCAAGAAAATCCTTGGCTTCGATGATGATCTGGTCCTGATAGCCGGTGCCGTGGCCGGGCCCCTGGCAGAAGGCAAGATAATCGGGATGCGTGGGTCCGGTCAGGATGCGGGTAAAGCCGCGTGTCGCCTCGGGCCCTTCGGCACGGTAAAGGTGGACGGCGTTCTGGTCCTCCTGGTCGAACCGGATGCTGCCCTGTGTGCCATGGATTTCATAGGCATAGCCCATCTTCCGCCCGGTCGCCGTGCGGCTGATGTAAAGATGCCCCATCGCACCGCCCTGAAAGCGCAGCATGATCTGGGCATGGTCGTCATTCGTCACCGCCACCGGGCCGTTCGGGCCGGGGCGGGTGGCGTGGACGGTTTCAATCCGCGCCGAAACCTCGGCAACCGGGCCCATCAGCGCCAGCATGCAGTTGACCGGATGGGGGGCAAGGTCGCCCATGCAGCCGTTCGCGCGGCCTTCCGTGCGCCAGGTGGCGGGAAGGGCGGGATCGGCCAGAAAATCCTCGGTATGTTCGCCGCGAAACCAGGTGACCGTGCCAATGGCACCTTCGGCCAGCAGTTTGCGGACAAACTGGGTCGCGGGCGTGCGGACATAGTTGAAGCCGATCATGTTCGGCAGACCTGACGCCTTTGCCGCCGCAACCATCGCGCGGGCATCCTCAAGCGAAGCGCCCAGCGGCTTTTCGCAGAAGACCGGCTTTCCGGCGGCAAAGGCCGCTTCGGCAATCGCCCGGTGGGTGGACTCACCTTGGGATCGGCGACAAGATCCTGCCAGTCGCGTGCCGCCCGGGAAAATCCATAGGCGGCGCGGTAGCGTTCGGCGCTGTCCGGCGTGGTGGCGGCAATCACCTCCAGCCGGGGCCGCAGGGCGGTGTTGAACACCGCGCCCACCGCAGACAGGGCCACCGCATGCGCCTTGCCCATATAGCCGCCGCCGACCAGCCCGATTCCGATGTCCTGCATTGCGCCGCCTCCGTTCACCACCAGTATTGCAACCGGTTGCAAAATATGTATCCTCAGACCGCAGGCCGCGCAAGATGCCTTTGAGGGCAACGCGGGGGGCCGACGCAGGGCAGGGGGACCCATGACCGTATCAGGCGCAAGTTCAACCGACAGCGTCAAGCTGACAGTCGCTCAGGCCATCGTGCGCTGGCTGATGAACCAGTACATCGTGATTGACGGGGTCGAGACCCGCATCTGCGGTGGCGGCTTCGGCATCTTCGGCCATGGCAACGTGCCCTGCCTGGGCGAGGCGCTGTATCCGGTGCAGGCCGAAATGCCGCTTTACCGGGGCCAGAACGAACAAAGCATGGGCTTTGCCGCCGCCGCCTATGCCAAGTACCATCTGCGCCGCCGTTTCATGTTCTGCACCGCCAGCGCGGGGCCGGGGACGGCAAACCTTCTGACAGCCGCGGCCCTGGCCCATGCCAACCGGCTGCCGATGCTGATGCTGTGCGGCGACACGTTTCTTACGCGCCTGCCCGACCCGGTGCTGCAGCAACTGGAGCATTTCGGGAACCCTTCGCTGGGCTTGAACGATGCCTTCAAGGCCGTCAGCCGGTTCTGGGACCGCATCACCCATCCGGCGCAGATCCTGCAATCGTTGCCAGCAGCCCTTGCCACGATGCTGGACCCCGCCGATTGCGGCCCGGCTTTCATCGGCCTGCCGCAAGACCTGCAAGGCTGGGCCTGGGACTACCCCGAGGCGTTCTTCAAGCGGCGTGTTCACCGCATCCGCCGCCAGTCGCCTGACACGCTGGAGATCACCGAGGCCGCCGCCTTGCTGAAAGCAGCGAAACGTCCGGTCATCGTGGCAGGCGGGGGCGTGCAATACTCTGGTGCAGTTGCTGAAC
>JAPLPF010000178.1 GCA_026400325.1 Rhodobacterales bacterium | reverse complement strand
GGCCACCTTCGGGTGCTGATTACGGTCCGATCCAGGTCTTTCCACCAACGACCGAAACTGCAATCCTTCGGGGCGTCAGTCCAGTCCAAGGGTGCACTGCGATGATACGAACGCTGCGGCTGCCAGTGATGGTGACGGGCAACCTGGTCTGAAAGACTGTGTCGCTGGCAAGATTCAGGCCGAGATGAACGCGCGGACGAAGGGCGTCGCGGGTCTGGCGCGGATGTCCTGCGGTTTGCCGATCTGTTCGATCCTGCCCCCCGAACTTGATCCGGACATGACGACCACGAGGTCGGCCAGTTCCATGGCCTCGTCCTGATCGTGGGTGACGAAGACCGTGGTCAGGCCGGTGGTGTCGTGGATGTCGCGCAGGCCTTGGCGAAGCTCTTTCCTGACCTTTGCATCCAGCGCACCGAAGGGTTCGTCAAGAAGGAGCATGCGTGGTTCAATCGCCAGCGCACGGGCGAGGGCGACACGCTGACGCTGGCCACCCGAAAGCTGGCTGGGAAAGCGCGACCCGATGTCGGGCAGCTGGATGAGGTCGAGAAGCCTGGTTACCCGCCGGGCAATCTCGGCCGTCGGGGGCCTGGTGGCGCGCGGGCGGGCGTTGAGACCATAGGCGATGTTTTCAAACACCGTCATGTGGCGGAAGAGGGCATAGCTTTGGAACACGAACCCAGCGCGGCGTTCCTGCACTGTCAACCCGGTCGCATCCTGGCCGTCGAAAAGAACGCGGCCCGAGGTCGGGAATTCCAGCCCGCCAAGGATCCGCAGCAGCGTTGTCTTGCCAGATCCGGAGGGGCCGAGAAGGGCCACCAACGCGCCCGAGGGGATGGCAAGAGACACCGGGTGCAAGGCCGCCGTGGTGCCGAACTGCTTGGAGATCTCGTCGATTTCGATGTGCATTGCTGGTCTCCTAATGGCGATGGGTGGCGGCAAGCTGGTCGGCGTGGCGCACCTCAAGCAGGGTTTTCAGAAGAAGGGTAACAAGGGCGAGGAGGGCCAGGACTGCGGCAAGCGAGAAGGCCGCGACCGAAAGGTATTCCTGATACAGCATCTCTATCGTGGTCGGGATCGTGGCCGTCTGCCCCCGGATCTTGCCCGATACGACAGCGACCGCGCCGAACTCGCCCATCGCGCGGGCGTTGCAGAGAAGGACGCCGTACAGCAGCGCCCAGCGGATGTTGGGCAGCGTGACGGTCCAGAACACCCGCCAGCCGCCCGCGCCCAGGGTCAGGGCAGCCTCTTCTTCGGCCCGGCCCTGTTCGATCATCACCGGGATCAGCTCGCGTGCGACGAAGGGGAAGGTCACGAACATCGTGGCCAGGATGATGCCAGGCAGGGCGAAGACGATGGGAAAGCCATTCGCCACCAGCCAGCCGCCCACAAGGCTGTTGGTGCCGAACATCAGCACGATGCAAAGGCCAGCAACGACCGGACTGACCGAGAAGGGCAGGTCGATCAAGGTGATGAGGAATGCCTTGCCGCGAAAGTCGAACTTGGTGATGAACCAGGCCGCCGCGATGCCGAAGGCCGCATTCAGCGGCACCGAGATCGCGGCGATGGTCAGCGTCAGGCGGATCGCATCGCGGGCGTCGGGGTGGGTCAGGCTTTCCAGCGCGGCGGCGACACCATCGGCCAGCGCCTCGACAAAGACCGCAATCAGCGGCGCGAAGACCAGGATGGCAAGGCCCGCGAAGGCAACCGCGATCAGCGCCCGGCGGGTGGCAGGGGATTCCTCGGTCGCGGCGCGGAAGCGGGGGGCTGCGGCATTTGGCGCGGCCCGGTGGACGGTTGCGTCAGACATAGCCGATTCTCCTTCTGCTCCAGACCTGGATCAGGTTGATGACCAGAAGCATCGCGAAACTGATAAGCAGCATGGCGATGCCGATGGCGGCGGCTGCGTCATAGTTGAACTCCTCGAGTTGGATGATGATCAGAAGTGGGGCGATCTCGGTCACCAGCGGGATGTTTCCGGCGATGAAGATGACGCTGCCATACTCCCCGACAGCGCGGGCCAGCGCCAGGGCGAACCCGGTCAGTGCGGCAGGGGCCAGCATCGGCAGGATGACGCGACGCAGCGTGTGAAGTCGGGTTGCGCCAAGGGTGGCGCTGGCTTCCTCCACCTCGCGCTCGATTTCTTCGACCACCGGTTGCACAGTACGGGTGACGAAGGGCAGGCCCACGAACACAAGGGCGATGAAGATGCCCCATTGCGTTTAGGCGATCTTCCAGCCGATCTCGGCAGCCAGTTGTCCCAAGGCGCCATTTGGCGCGTAAAGCGCGGTCAGCGAGATGCCGGCGACGGCGGTTGGCAGCGCAAAGGGCAGGTCTACAGCGGCATCCAGGATGCGCCGTCCGGGAAAGCGGTAGCGCACCAGCACCCAGGCCAGAAGGACGCCGAACACCAGGTTGAAGAGTGCCGCGAAAAGCGACAGCCGGAACGACAGGTAAAGCGCCGCCCAGACGCGTTCCCGGTTCACCGTCTCCCATATCCCCGCAAGACCGTAGTTTGCGCCCTTCAGAAGAAGGGCGCCGATGGGCAGAAGGACGACAAGGGAAAGCATCGTCAGGGTGATCCCCAGGCTCAGACCCAGTCCGGGCATGGGGGACCGGTAGATCACCGGTCCCTTCATCCTGGCCCTCACTTCGGCACGTAGATCTGGTCGAAGATCCCGCCGTCACCAAAATGCTCGGGCTGCACCTTGGCCCAGCCGCCGAAGCTGGCGATGTCGACAAGCTCCAGCTTGGGGAACCGGGCGACATCTTCGGGGTTCGCCTTCGAGGTGTCCCAGGCGCGGTAGAAGTGCTTGAAGGCCAGCGCCTGCCCCTCGGGCGAGTAGAGGTAGTTCAGATACCCCTCGGCCAGCTTGCGCTGTTCGTCATTGGCGATGTTGCCTTCAACCAGCGCGACCGGGGGTTCGGCCAGGACCGAGACGGAGGGGACGACGATGTCGAACTGATCCTCGCCGATCTCCTTCAGGGCCAGATAGGCCTCGTTCTCCCAGGCCAGCAGCACGTCACCGATCCCGCGCTGGGCAAAGGTGGTGGTGGAGCCGCGGGCGCCGTTGTCCAGAACGGGGACGTTCTTGTAAAGCGCGCTGACGAACTCCTTGGGGTCGCGGCCGTTCTTCTCGGCCCAGGCCCAGGCCGCCAGATAGTTCCAGCGCGCGCCGCCACTGGTCTTGGGGTTCGGAGTGATCACCTGCACCCCTTCGTTGACCAGGTCGCCCCAGTCCTTGATGCCCTTGGGGTTCCCTTCGCGCACCAGGAACACGATCGTCGACGTATAGGGTGAGGAGTTGTGGGGCAGTTTCGACTGCCAATCGGCGGGCAGTTTTCCAGCCTCGGCAATCTTGTCGATGTCGGACGCAAGCGCCAGCGTCACGACCTGCGCCGCCAGACCGTCGATTACCGCACGGGCCTGGCTGCCCGACCCGCCATGGCTGACCTCGATGGCCGGAGTTTCGTTCCCTTGCGCGATCCAGAAGGCGGTGAAAGCTTCGTTCAACTCGCGGTAAAGCTCACGCGTGGGGTCGTAGCTGACGTTCAGCAGGGTCTCGGCCTGAACCATCGCCGGGGTTGCGCCAAGTCCGAGAGTTGCAAGGGCGACGGCGGTCAGAAGGCCACGCAGGCGGCTGACGGGCCAGCCGGTCAGGCGACGAAGCCCATCGGCAACGGTCACCCGCCCGTCGGGGTGGCGGTCGGTCACGGGTCCTTGTGCCGTGATGGTTCCAGCGAGGGTGATGGTGGCAAGCATGTCGGTCTCCTTGATGGTGCGGCGAGGGATGGGGCGCCAGGGGGCGAGCCCCAGAATGGTTTGCGGCAGGTGGGGTTCGGCAGTCATTCAGCGCCCCCGATCGGTTCGATGCGGGCTTCCCAGACAGTGGCGTCGCGGCCGGCAAGAAGCTCGGCTACCGCCTCTGCGGGGTTGCGGGTGAACAACACCAGCGGACTGCCGTTGATCCGGTGGGTAAGGCCGCTGCGGCGGTCAACCAGCCGCACGGCGCACGAATGGCGAAGGGTCCCGGTCACGGCGCCTGGCACTGGACCAGCCGGAAGGCGCTGGGGAATTGCTGTTGGTGTCATGGTTCTCTCCTTCGGTCGGGCGATTGGCCCTGCGACGGATTAATAACGACAGGAGAAGTCGAGTATTGCAACGGAAAATATACGCTAAATCTGGTCGTGATTATAGAATGAAATTCTCCACCCGCCCCGCCGAGGCGCAGCCAAAATGGCAGGAATACATTGGAATGTCAGACGGTTGTTGGCTATTCGGCCGCGCCCATGACCTGTTCGGACACCGCGCCGGAGCGCAGCATGTCATCCAGCGTGAGCGAGTCGATGATGACGAGGTAGGACCAGAACACCTCGGCAAAGACCTTGCGGATTCGACAGGTCGCCTCGTCGGCACAATCCTCGCAGCGTTGGTAGGCGCGGCGGGAAAGGCAGGGTAGGGGCGCAATCGGCCCATCGATGGTGCGCAGAAGTTCCGAGATCGAAATGTCGCTTGGCCGCTTGATCAGGCTGTAGCCACCGGACCGCCCACGGATCGAGGCGATCACCCCAGCGTTGCGGACTTCCAGAAGGATATGCTCCAGAAACCGTTTCGGCGTGCCAGACCGCTTGGCGATCGCTTCGATCGTCAAGGGTTCCGGGCTATCCTTGGCCGCTTCATCCGCAAGGGTCAGCAGTGCCTTTAGGGCGTATTTCATCTTCTGCGTGATCATGCCGAAACGCTACGCGCGCGAATGACGAGAATCAACATCGACGTTTCCAGGTGAAGGCTTCTGGAAGGAGATTTGACAGGAAGCCCTTGAAAGAAGGCGGAAACAGCACCCATCACTTATACACGATAAATAATGTAGACATTTATGTGATTTCCGGCATGCTGGCGGTCAGTCCCTTCCGAAAGGCCAGGCCCGATGACAGACCTTGACCTGATCGACCGCAAGATCGTTGCCGAACTCATGCGGGATGCGACCCTGCCCATCGCCCAGATTGCCGACAAGGTGGGCCTGTCGCAGACCCCATGCTGGAAGCGGATCCAGAAGCTTGAGGCAGCGGGTGTCCTGACCGCCCGCGTTGCCCTTGCCGATCCTGCCAAGCTTGGCTTTGGCCTGACCGTCTTTGTCGGGATCGAGGCCCCGGACCATTCGCCCGAGTGGCGCGAGGCTTTCGTCCGGGCGGTCGGTGCAATCCCCGAGATCATGGAGGTCTACCGCATGGCCGGAGAGCTTGACTACCTGCTTCGCGTTTCGGTTCAGGACATGGCTGCCTTCGACACGCTGTACAAGCGTCTGACGGACTCTGTGCCGATCAAGAACGTCACCAGCCATTTCGCCATGGAGCGGATGAAGTTCACCACAGCCTATCCGGTTGACATCCGGAACCGCTGAGAGAACCGCCTTCTCTTTCGGTGCAGGACTTTGGAACGGACAAACACGACAAAGTTGCTAGATTAATGGGCCATGCAGGATCGAGCAAAAGTGGAGTAGCGACATGACCAAGACCCGGAATGTCCACGATCCTGAGGGCTTCCCTGCGCCACACCAGCAAACCCTCTGGCTTGCGTCCGGTCACGTGGCAAATCTTCCAATCGGGCCCGAGCAGGTGCCCACGGCACCGCCCCGACCCGTCAAGAATGTTCGGACCAGCACCGTGAAGCATGATGTCGGGGCCATCTCCTGGGGCCAGACCAACTGGTAGGTTGGGGGCGTGGCTCAATAACGGCTGGTTCGTGGAGTTGACTGACTTGCGAACCGGGGTCTGGTACCCAGGGCAGGACTGGCACATGCAAGGTGGCGACCAGATCGGGGAACCGGGGTCGGCAGGATCATCAGACGGAAAGGATGGTATCCACAAGACGCTGGGCAGCAATGGTCAACCGGGACCCCCGGCGCGTGACGACACTGAAAGGGGCCACCGTCAGACCCAGATCGATCGGAAGCGAAACGAAGGGCACCGAAGGATTCCCGGACAGGCTGTCCACAACCGGAGTTGCAAGCGGGGCAATGGAATCCGTCTGGTTCAGAAGGGCCAGAGTGAACAGAAAGGATGATGTTGAAATCCGGCGTTGCGGGACGGGAACGCGAAGCTCGGAAAGGCGTGCCAGCACTGTCTGGGTCAGAAGCGTATCGTCGTCTCCCATCACCCAGTCATGGCGCAAGAGGTCATCGACCGTCAGTCCCGGCAGGGAAAGCAGCGGATGACCGCGACGCACAACCAGCGAAAGCGGCTCGCCGGCGATAACCCGGGCGTCAAGCTCGGTTTCCTCCGGTCCGATCCGTGCGAGGGCAAAATCAAGGTCCCCGTTGCGAAGCTGATCGCAAAGATGCACCGAGGTGGCAACCGTGACTTCTGCGTTATAGCCGGGAAGCATGCTTTGCAGATCAGTCAAGGCTGGAAGCACCAGGCTGAGAGCGGGGCCGGTGACCGCACCGACCCGGACGACGCCGGACCGGCCGGTCGCGGCCTCGGCCATTTCGCGGGCCGCATCCGAAAGCTCGATCTGGATGCGCGCTGCGCGGCGGGCCAGCGTCTTGCCCAGTTCGGTCAGGCGCAGTCCGCGTCCCTGTCGTTCGCGCAATGAAAGGCCAAGCATCGCCTCCATCTCGGCCAGAAGGCGCGAGGCGGCGGGCTGGGTCATGCCGATCTTCCTTGCCGCCAGCCCCAGGGCCCCTGACTGGTCAAGTTCCGCCAAAAGCCGCAACTGCGCCGGCTTCAGCTTTCGCAGGTGGGCAACAAGGGTGGCGTATGTCAGATTCATGGCAATTCTGGTATCAGATCAACCCGATCCGACATTTGACAGATATGTATGTTCTGCGCAATCTGCGCCACATCCGTAGGCAAAGGCCCTGTCCTTGCGCCTCTTGCGGATGCAAACAGACAATAATCGGGAGGAATGAGATGAACTTGACCCGCCGTGGCCTTATGGCCCTTGCCGGTACCACTGCCGCCCTGTCGGCGCTGCCCGCTTTTGCCCAGGACAAGGGGTCCGTCGGTATCGCGATGCCGACCAAATCCTCGTCCCGCTGGATTTCGGACGGCGAGTCGATGGTGAAAGCCTTCACCGACGCCGGCTACACCGCCGACCTGCAGTATGCCGAGGATGACATTCCGACCCAGCTGGCCCAGATCGAAAACATGATCACGAGCGGAGTGAAGGCGCTGGTGATCGCGGCCATCGACGGCACCACGCTGTCGAACGCGCTGGACAACGCGGCCGCGCAGGGCATCAAGGTCATCGCCTATGACCGCCTGATCCGCGATTCCGGCTCGGTTGATTACTATGCGACCTTCGACAACTTCAAGGTCGGCGTGCAGCAGGCGGAATCGCTGGTTGCCGGCCTGAATGAGCGTTTCGCGGGCGTGAAGCCCTGGAATGTGGAGCTGTTCGGCGGCAGCCCGGACGACAACAACGCCTTCTTCTTCTACAACGGTGCGATGTCGGTTCTGCAGCCGCTGATCGACGATGGCAGCATTGCCATACCGTCGGGCCAGATGGGCATGGACGTGGTCGGCACGCTGCGCTGGGATGGTGCGGTCGCACAGGCGCGGATGGACAACCTTCTGTCCTCGAACTACGGCAGCACGCAGCTTCATGGCGCGCTGTCGCCCTATGACGGCCTCTCGATCGGCATCCTGTCGTCGGTCAAGGGCGTCGGCTACGGCTCGGGCGATCTGCCGATGCCGATCGTCACCGGTCAGGATGCAGAGATTCCGTCCGTCAAGTCGATGATCGCGGGCGAGCAGTATTCGACCATCTTCAAGGACACCCGGGAACTGGCGAAGGTCACGGTGGGAATGGTCGATGCCGTCCTTTCTGGGGCCGAGCCCGAGATCAACGATACGTCGACCTATGACAACGGGGTGAAGGTGGTTCCCTCCTATCTCTTGGAGCCAGTTTCGGTGAATCTTTCGAACTACGAAGAGATCCTCGTCGGTTCGGGCTATTACACCGCGGACCAGCTGAAGTAAGCTCATCCAAAGGGCCCGCCTGTACCGCTCCCGTACAGGCGGGTTCCCCTTGGGAGAGGGACCATGGCCACACTTCTGGAAATGCGGGAGATCACCAAGGTCTTCCCGGGCGTCAAGGCGCTTGACCGCGTCAGCCTGACGGTTGAAGCGGGCGAAATCCATGCGATCTGCGGTGAAAATGGCGCGGGCAAATCCACGCTGATGAAGGTGCTGTCCGGGGTCTATCCGCACGGCAGCTTTGACGGTGAGATCACCTATGACGGCACGCCCCTGCACAATCGCGGTATCCGCGACAGCGAGGCGAAGGGCATCATCATCATCCATCAGGAACTTGCGCTGATCCCGCTTCTGTCGATCGCCGAGAACCTGTTCATGGGCAATGAAGTGGCGACCAATGGCGTCATCTCCTGGCCGCTGGCGATGCAGAAGACCGGCGAGTTGCTGCGCCGGGTTGGCCTGAATGAGCCGCCGAGCGCGGTGGTGGGCAAGCTGGGCGTCGGCAAGCAGCAGCTGATCGAGATTGCCAAGGCCCTGTCGAAGAACGTGCGGCTTCTGATCCTGGATGAGCCGACAGCCGCCTTGCAGGAGGCGGACGCTGACCGCCTGCTGGACCTGATGCTGGAGCTGAAGGCGCAAGGCGTGACCCAGATCATCATCAGCCACAAGCTGAACGAGATTTCCCGCGTCGCCGACCGGATCACCGTGATCCGCGACGGGGCGGCGGTATCCACCCTGACCAAGGCCGAGATTTCCGAAGACCGCATCATCCGCGACATGGTCGGCCGCGACATGGCGCACCGCTACCCCGAACGCACCCCCAATCCGGGCGATGTGCTGTTTGAGGTTGAGGGCTGGTCCTGCATGCACCCCGAACAGGCCGGGCGGCAGATGATCAAGGGCGTTTCCTTGAATGTCCGCAAGGGTGAGATTGTGGGCATCGCGGGCCTGATGGGCACCGGGCGCACGGAACTCGCCATGTCGATCTTCGGGCGCAGCTATGGCAAGGGCCATGCGGGTTCCGTGCGGATGAACGGGCAGCCCGTTGATGTCTCAACCGTATCCAAGGCCATCGCCGCCGGGATTTCCTATGTGACCGAGGATCGAAAGGCCCTTGGCCTGATCCTGGAAGAGCCCATCCTGAAGAACATCAGCCTTGCGAACCTTGCGGGTATTGCAAGCCGGTCTATCCTGAACAAACGGCGTGAGGCGCAGGTGGCGGAAGGCTACCGCAAACAGCTCGCCATCCGCACGCCGGGGGTCCAGCAAAAGGTGGTGAACCTCTCGGGCGGCAACCAGCAAAAGGTGGTGCTGTCCAAGTGGCTCTTCACCGAACCGCAGCTGCTGATCCTGGATGAACCGACCCGCGGCATCGATGTGGGCGCGAAGTTCGAGATTTACACCATCATGAAGGAACTGGCCGAACAGGGCCGGGGGATCCTGATGATCTCGTCCGAGATGCCAGAGCTTCTGGGCATGTGTGACCGGATCTATGTGATGAACGAAGGCCGGATCGTGGGGGAACTGACCCGTGATGAGGCGAGCCAAGAGAAGATCATGGCGCTGATTGTGAAAGATGTGGGGAGGGCGGCCTGAATGGCAGACCAGAAACAAAGCGCGCTGGCCGGGCATCTGCGGGAAAACGGGATGCTTCTGGCGCTGGTCGCCATTGTCGTGCTGTTTTCGATCCTCGTCTCGGCGCAGGGCAAGCCGATGTTCCTGCAGGCCCCGAACATCACCAACATCTTCCTGCAGAACGGCCATGTGATCATCCTCGCGCTGGGTATGCTGCTGATCATCGTGGCGGGGCATATCGACCTGTCGGTGGGGTCGGCTGCCGCCTTTACCGGCGCTGTGGCGGCCTGGCTGACGGTGGACCTGGAGCTGCCGGTGCCGGTGGTGATTGTCCTGACCCTCATCGTTGGCGGCCTGATCGGCGCGGCGCAGGGCTATTGGGTGGCGTTCTGGCGCATCCCCTCCTTCATCGTGACGCTGGCCGGGATGATGGTCCTGCGCGGGGCGACGCTGCTTTTGCTGGGCGGGCAGAACATCGGGCCTTTCCCGAAGTCGTTTCAGGCCATGTCCTCGGGTTTCATTCCCGACCTTACCGGCATGGAGAAACCGCACGGCCTGACGCTGATCATCACGGCCCTGGCCATCGGGGTGATCACCTGGATCGGCCTGCGCGCCCGCCGCCGCGACATCGAGTTCGGCATGACCCCGGAACCTGCGGGCCTGTTCTGGGGCCGCACGGCGATCATCGCCGCTGCGGTGGGGTTCGTGGGCTTTCAGCTTGCCTCGTTCCGGGGGCTGCCGAATGTGCTGATCGTGCTGACGGTGCTGACCGTGATCTATGCCTTCTTCACTGAGAACACAGTCCAGGGCCGCCGCATCTATGCGGTGGGCGGCAATGAAAAGGCGGCCAAGCTGTCGGGCATCCGCACCGAACGGCTGGTCTTTTTCTGCTTTGTCAACATGGGGGTACTCGCCGCCCTTGCAGGCATGATGGTGACGGCACGGCTGAACAGCGCCACGCCCAAGGCCGGCACGGGTTTTGAGCTGGACGCGATTGCCGCCGTCTTCATCGGCGGGGCCGCCATGGCGGGCGGGTCCGGCAAGATCATCGGCGTGGTGATCGGCGCCCTGATCATGGGTGTGATGAACATGGGCATGTCGATCCTTGGCGTCGGGATCGACTATCAGCAGATGATCAAGGGGCTGGTCCTTCTCGCCGCCGTGATCTTCGACGTCTACAACAAGAACAAGTGAGGCCGGACATGCATCTTTCCACCGTCATCGGCGCGGGCGTTGTCGCGCGAGAGGGTGCCGATGCGCGCATTGTCCGGGGCACCCCCTCGGTCTATGCGCTGGCCGAAGCTGCCATTGCGGCAGGCCATGGTCTGGCGGCAGAGGTCGCGCTTCGGGGCCTTGGCGAAAGCGTGGACCTTTCCCGCGCCGGATTCGACCTGCCCGTCTCCCACCCCGATCCCGCGCACCTGCACCTGACTGGAACCGGCCTCACCCACCTCGGCAGCGCCTCGGCCCGCGACGCGATGCACGCGAAGCTTTCGGATGTGGAAACGCTGACCGACAGCATGAAGATGTTCCGCATGGGGCTGGAGGGCGGGCGTCCCGCCAGGGGTCAGGTCGGCGCGCAGCCGGAATGGTTCTACAAGGGCAACGGCCACGCAGCCATCGCCCCCGGTGCCGCCCTGGAGGCCCCGGGTTTCGCCGAGGATGGCGGCGAGGAGCCGGAGGTTGCCGGTATCTACCTGATCGGCCCCGACGGCACGCCGCACCGCATCGGCTGGGCCCTGGGAAACGAGTTTTCCGACCATGTGACGGAACGTGTGAACTACCTCTACCTCGCCCATTCCAAGCTGCGCGTCGCCTCTTACGGGCCCGAGATTCTGGTGGGCGATCTGCCCGCCGATATCCGTGGCACCAGCCGCATCCTGCGCGGCGGCAGGGCAATCTGGGAAAAGCCGTTCCTGAGTGGTGAGGCGAACATGTCCCACACGCTTGCAAATCTGGAGCACCACCACTTCAAGTACCCGATCTTCCGCCAGCCGGGTGATCTGCATGTCCACTTCTTCGGCACGGCCACCCTGTCCTACGCCGATGGCATCAAGACCGAACCCGGCGACACGTTCGAGATCACGGCCGAAGCCTTCGGCCAACCGTTGCGCAATACCCTGTCCTTCGCGCCCGTCACGGCCGGCGCGACCCAAGTCCTTCCGCTTTGAGGTTCCTGAAATGACCACGTTCAAGCCCGCCCCCTGGCCCCGGAAACTGCGCAGCCAGGAATGGTTTGCGGGCACGTCGAAAGACGCGATCTATCACCGGTCCTGGATGAAGAACCAGGGCCTGCCCGCCGACCTGTTCGACGGCCGCCCGGTGATCGGCATCCTGAACACCTTTTCCGAGCTGAACCCCTGCAACGCGCACCTCAACGACCTCGCCGAGCGGGTCAAACACGGCGTGTATGAGGCTGGCGGCTTCCCCGTCATCGTCCCCGTCTTCAGCGTGTCCGAGTCCGGCTTTCGCCCCACCGCGATGATGTTCCGCAACCTTGCTGCCATGGCGGTCGAGGAAACCATTCGTGGCCAGCAGATGGATGGCGTCGTCTGCCTTGTCGGTTGCGACAAGACCACGCCCTCGCTTCTGATGGGCGCTGCAAGTGTGGACCTGCCGACGATCATGGTCAGTGGCGGGCCGATGCTGAATGGCTATTTCCGGGGCGAGCGGGTCGGGTCGGGCACGCATCTGTGGAAATTCTCCGAAGCCGTGAAGGCGGGCGAGATGACGGCGGAAGAGTTTGTCGAAGCAGAGGCCTCCATGTCCCGCAGCCCTGGATCGTGCAACACCATGGGCACCGCCAGCACAATGGCCAGCATGGTCGAAGCGCTGGGGATGACCTTGTCCGGCAACGCCGCGATCCCGGCGGTGGACAGCCGCCGCCGCGTCATGGCGCAGCTGACCGGGCGGCGCATCGTGCAGATGGTGAAGGATGACCTGCGTCCCAGCCATATCCTGTCGCGAGAGGCGTTCATGAACGCGATCCGCACCAATGCCGCGATCGGCGGGTCGACCAATGCCGTCATCCACCTTCTGGCCATCGCGGGTCGCTGCGGGGTAGATCTGACGCTGGACGACTGGGACCAGTGGGGCCGGGACGTGCCGACCATCGTGAACCTGATGCCCTCGGGCAAGTACCTGATGGAGGAATTCTTCTATGCGGGGGGTCTGCCCGCCGTGATCCGGCGTCTCGGCGAAGCCGGGCTTCTGGAACGCGAGGCGCTGACCGTTTCCGGCGGGCCGATCTGGGACGAGGTGAAGGCCGCCCGCATCGACAACGACGACGTGATCCTGCCGGCCGAAAAGGCGCTGACCCAATCGGGCGGGATCGTGGTGCTGAGGGGCAACCTTGCCCCCGAAGGCGCGGTCCTGAAACCTTCGGCCGCAACGCCTGCACTGATGCAGCACAAGGGCCGTGCCGTGGTGTTCGAGGATATCGACGACTACAAGGCCCGCATCAACGACGAGGCGCTGGACATCGACGAAACCTGCGTGATGGTGTTGAAGAACTGCGGCCCCCGCGGCTATCCCGGCATGGCCGAGGTCGGCAACATGGGCCTGCCGCCCAAGGTACTGCGCAAGGGCATCACCGACATGGTCCGCATCAGTGACGCGCGGATGTCGGGCACGGCCTATGGAACGGTGGTCCTGCACACCAGCCCCGAGGCGGCGCGGGGTGGCCCCCTTGCCATCGTCCGCAACGGCGACATGATCGAGCTGGATGTGGCCAATCGCCGTCTGCACCTGTCCATCTCGGACCTCGAATTCCAGATCCGGATGGCGGCCTGGAAACCGGCGGTCGAACCGCCAGCCTCGGGCTATGCGAAACTTTACCATGACCACGTCGAGGGCGCGCACAAAGGGGCCGACATGGACTTTCTTGTCGGCTGCCGCGGCAATGCGGTCGCGCGGGAGAGCCACTGATGACCGACCGGATGCAGGTGGCGCTTGTCGGGATCGGCAAGATCGCGGTGGACCAGCATGTCCCGGCCATCAAGGCAAGCACCGACTGGACGCTGGCCGCCACGGTCAGCCGCAGCGGGACTGTCCCGGGCGTGGAAAGTTTTACCACGATCGAGGCGATGCTTGCCGCCCGCCCCGACATTCCGGTTGTCTCGCTGGCCCTGCCGCCCGTCCCGCGTTTCGCCTATGCCAAGGCCGCGCTGGATGCCGGACGCCACGTGATGCTGGAGAAACCGCCGGGCGCGACGCTGGCGGAAATCCATGCGCTGCAGGACCTTGCGGCCATGCAAGGCCTGACCCTTTACGCCACCTGGCACAGCCGGATGGCGCAGGCGGTCGCCCCGGCGAAGGCATGGCTGCAAGGCAAGGCTGTCACGCGCGCCCACATCACCTGGCGCGAGGACGTGCGCAAATGGCACCCCGGCCAGGACTGGGTGTTCGAGCCCGGCGGAATGGGCGTCTTCGATCCCGGCATCAACGCCCTTTCGATCCTGACCGAGATCCTGCCCGCGCCGATCCACCTGACCGGGGCCACGCTGACCTTCCCGGAAAACCGCCAGACCCCCATCGCGGCGGCGCTGGCCTTTTCGGGCAACGTCACCGCCGACTTCGACTGGCGGCAGGAAGGCCCGCAGACCTGGGATATCGAGGTCGAGACCCCGCAAGGCCGACTTGCCTTGCGGATGGGCGGCAATGTGCTGGAACTGAACGGCAAGACCGTCTCGGGCGAAGCGCACATCATGGGCGAATACCCCGCCCTTTACGCCCGCATGGCCGACCTTTGTCGAAGGGGGCAAAGCGACGTCGACCTTGCCCCGATGGTGCATGTTGCCGATGCGATGACCCTGGGGCGGCGCGACGTGACCGCAGCTTTCAACTTCTGACCTGCCCGCATCCGCAAAAGGCTACCCAAGGCGCAGGCCGGGCCTTTCCCGGCAGAGTTCGATCACGGAAAAGAGGGACGCCATGCCGGATATCACCAGCTTCGGTCAGATCGGTGACACGCCGGTCAATGCCGTTACGCTGACCAGCGCCGCGGGATTGCGACTGACCCTGATAAGTCTTGGCGCGCGGCTGACAGAGCTTTGGGTGCCCGACCATGGTGGAACCCCGGCCGACATCGTTCTTGGCCATGACACGCTGCAGGACTATCTGACCCAAGGGGGTTACCTTGGGGCCACCTGCGGGCGCTACTCCAACCGGATTGCCGGGGGCAGGTTCGTGCTGGATGGCCAACCGGTGAACCTGGACCGCAATGAGGGGGATCAGCATCTGCATGGCGGCGCGGCAGGATTTGACCTGAAGGTCTGGGACATCGAAAGCCGTTCGGCGTCGCATGTGACCTTTTGTGCCACGTCGGCTGACGGCGAAATGGGCTTTCCCGGCGCGGCGGCCTGCCGCGTGACCTACCGGATCAACGGCTTGACGCTTGAGATCGAGATGGAGGCAGAGGCAGACGCACCAACCGTGATCAATATGGTCAATCACGCCTACTTCAACCTTGCCGGGCACGGGTCAGGGGATGTTCTGGCGCAGCACCTTCAGGTCGATGCGGGGTTCTACCTGCCGGTTGACGAGCGCCTGATCCCGACGGGCGAGGTTGTGTCGGTCGAAGGCACGGCCTTCGATTTCCGCCGGTCGCGGCCGATTGGCGCAAGGATGCCGGGGTCGGGCGGGTTTGACCACACCCTTTGCCTGTCGTGGCCATTGGGGGCCGATGGCCTGCGTCCCTGTCTTGAGGCGGTTGACCCGGCGTCGGGTCGCCGGATGCGCATGGCATCAAGCGAACCGGGTGTCCAGCTTTACACCGGCGCACATTTCAACGGCGGGCCGGGCAAGTCGGGCACGCGCCATGCGCGCTTTGCGGGCTTTGCCGTCGAGACGCAACGCTTTCCGGATTCGCCGAACCGGCCGCATTTCCCATCCGCCCGGCTGGACCCCGGCCAGATCTATCGGCACCGGATGAAGTTCGATTTCTCACCGGCTGAGGTGTGATCCGGCACGTCCCGGACTTGCGGCGTTGCGCAGCGGGAAAGGATCGTCGGCCCACCTGCCCGTAAGTCTCAGAGCAGACTTTCCTGCTGGAAAAGGCGGAAGAGATCGGTCTCGGGACGCGCGCCGAAATGGCTGATGACCTCTGCCGCGGCAACGCAGCCCATGCGGCCCGCGACAGCCAGCGACTGGCCGGTTGCCAGACCGTACAGGAACCCGGCGGCGAACTGGTCGCCCGCGCCGGTGGCATCGACCGGGGTCACGCGGCGCACCGGGACGATGGCTTGTTCGCCACCCCTGACCACGATCACGTCATGTCCAGAACGGGTGCAGACAACCAGTCCCGCGTCCCGCGACGCCTGCTCCAGCGCCTCGGAAAGCCCGGTCTGATACAGCGACGCCCATTCGTGTTCGTTGCCGATCACATAGTCCAGCGACTTGACCAGACGGCGAAAGTCATCGCGGTGCCGGTCAACGCAGAAGGGGTCTGAAAGCGCGATGCCGGCCTTGCCGCCGGCCCTGTGGCAAAGGTCCACCGCGCGTTCGAAGGCCTGCTTCCCTTTGGGCTTGTCGTAAAGATAGCCTTCCAGAAACAGGAATTCGGCCTGACCGGCAACGGAATCAGACACATCTTCGGGCCCAAGCTCGGACGAAATCCCAAGATAGGTGTTCATCGACCGCTCGCCATCCGGGCTGACGAAGATCATCGACCGCGAGGTCGGAAGCTCGCCCCCCGGGACGGGGGGATTGACGAAATCGGTGCCCTCATCCGCCATGGTCCGGGCGTAGAACCTGCCCAACGCGTCATCGTGCACCCGCCCGATGAAAGCGGTGGTCAGACCCAGGTTGCCCAGACCCGCCAGCGTGTTTGCGACCGACCCGCCCGGGGCCTGCTGGCGGTTGGTCATCGCGCTGTACAAAAGCTCGCCCCGCTCGCGTTCGACCAGTTGCATGATGCCCTTCTGGATGCCCATCAGGTCCAGAAAGCTGTCATCGGCGGTCGAGAACACATCGACGATGGCATTGCCGATGCCGACGACCTTGTAGGGCTTCATGCGGTCTTCTCCGGGTATTGGCACCAGTCCCGGATCGGGCAGATGCTGCATTTTGGGTTGCGCGCGGTGCAGATATACCGGCCATGCAGGATTAGCCAGTGGTGCGCGTGGCCCTGGTATTCGACCGGCACGTTGTCTTCGATGGCGCGTTCGACTGCGGTTTCATCCTTGCCCGGACAGATGCCCGTCCGGTTGCCGACGCGGAAGATGTGGGTATCAACCGCTTGAGCTGGGTGATGAAACCACATCGACAGCACCACATTCGCGGTCTTCCGCCCCACGCCCGGCAGCGATTGCAGCGCCGCACGCGACGACGGGACCTGGCTTTCGAACCGGTCGATCAGAAGCCGGGACAGCCGGATGACGTTCTTCGCCTTGTTGCGAAAAAGGCCGATGGTCCTGATATGCTGAATCAACCCCTCTTCGCCCAGGGCCAGCATCTTTTCCGGTGTGTCGGCAATCTGGAACAACCGCGCAGTGGCCTTGTTCACGCCGATGTCGGTCGCCTGCGCCGACAGGGCCACGGCGACGAGAAGGGTGAAGGCGTTGGTGTGGTCAAGCTCACCCTTCGGGTGCGGCTCGGTATCGGCAAACCGGGCGAAGATCTGCTTGAGGGTGCTATAGGAAAGCTGTGGGACCATGGGTCTTTGCAGCACGAATTCGACCGCGCGACAAGTCGCAGGAAACGGGTCGCGGTCAAGGGGATCGCCGGTTACATCTGAACAGCGGCTCGTCGAGCATCCCCGAACCCGGATGCCGACCATGACCGACCAGTCCCCCGCCTACCATTACCAGGTGATCACCCGCGCGCTGGACGCGATCGACAAGGGCGGTCCGGGCCTGACGCTGGAGGGCCTGTCGGCGCAGATGCGGATGAGCCCGGCGCATTTCCAGCGCGTGTTCAGCCAATGGGTTGGCGTCAGCCCGAAGCGGTATCAGCAATACCTGGCACTGGGCCATGCGCGCAAGCTTCTGGCTGAACGGCACACGACCCTTGCCGCCGCCCATCAGGTGGGGCTGTCAGGCGGGGGGCGGTTGCATGATCTGTTCCTGACCTGGGAGGCGATGAGCCCGGGTGACTATGCCCTGGGGGGGGCGGGGCTGACGATCCGCTGGGGCTGGTTCGACAGCCCCTTCGGCCCGGCCCTGGTGATGGCGACAGATCGTGGCATCTGCGGCATGGGTTTTGCCGACGAGGTCGGGGCCGAGGCAACGATGACCGATCTGCTTGGTCGCTGGCCGAAGGCGGATTTCTTCGAGGACCCGACCGCGCTGCACCCGCTGGTCGACGCTGCATTCGGTGGCAAGCAGACCGGGTTGCACCTGATCGGCGCTCCGTTTCAGGTCAAGGTCTGGGAGGCGCTTCTGTCCATCCCCTCGGGGCATGTGACCACATACGCCGATCTGGCGGGGGCGGTTGGCCATCCCCTGGCACACCGGGCCGTCGGCACGGCTGTGGGGCGCAATCCGATCAGCTTTCTGATCCCCTGCCACCGCGCCCTGCGCCGGGATGGCGGCCTTGGCGGCTATCACTGGGGCCTGCCGCGCAAGCGCGCGATGCTGGCCTGGGAGGCAGCCCGCAGCGGGCTTTAGACGACGGCGACGATGGGCGAAACCTTGCCGAAGCCACGGTCACGAAGCTGCGACTTCAATCCTTCGCCCGGCCTTGGTATAAGGTGGCTACGAGCCCGGAAAACGGGCCCCTTTTTCCTGAGGCGAGAGCAATGATGATGAAGACCCCCCTGATCCTGGCCGTGGCCGGCGGCCTTGCCCTGACGGCCTGCGTCGACCCGAACGCCTATCCGAACGACCCGAATGCTCGGACGCGCAACGGTGCGGTCATCGGCGGCCTTGTGGGCGCCGTGGCAGGTGCTTCGACTGCGCGCGACGGCAATGAACTCAAGGGCGCGATCCTTGGTGGCGCCTTGGGTGCAGGCACCGGCGCCCTGATCGGCCGTGACCTTGACCGGCAGGCCGCCGAACTGCGCGGTTCGCTGAACTCGAACATCTCGGTCACCAACAACGGCCAGTTCCTGACGGTGAACATGCCGCAGGACCTGCTTTTTGACGTCAGCAGCGCGGCTGTCCGGCCCGACCTGCGCAGCGACCTGCAGGCGGTGGCGACCAGTCTGTTGAAATACCCCAACAGCCAGATCGAGGTGATCGGCCATACCGACAGTACGGGGTCTGCGGCCTACAACCAGGACCTTTCGCAGCGCCGGGCCGCATCGGTGGCGAACGTGTTGCGCGACAGCGGTGTTCCCGGCGCGCGACTTGCCGCCTTTGGCCGTGGCGAAGATCAACCGATCTCGACCAACCTGACGCCGGAAGGCCGGGCGCTGAACCGCCGGGTCGAGATCATCATCCGCCCGACGAACTGACCGCCTGATCCAGGACAGCAGGGGGGACTGGGTGCGACCGGCCCCCCTTTTTGCATTGCGCATTCCGTGAACTGGTCATAATTTCCGACCAATAGCGCAGGACGCCGCATGCCATTCCTGAAAGTCACCCCCGAGAAACTGTCACAATCGGTTGTCCGACAGATCGAGCAGTTGATCCTTCGCGGCATCCTGCGTCCGGGCGAAAGGCTTCCGTCCGAGCGTGACATGGCCGACAAGCTGGGCGTGTCGCGCCCATCCCTGCGCGATGCCATTGCAGATCTGGCCGACCGCGGGCTTCTGACCAGCCGGGCCGGGTCAGGTGTCTTTGTAGCCGAAGTCCTGGGCTCGGCGTTTTCTCCAGCGCTGATCCAGCTGTTCGCGACCCATGACGAGGCGGTGTCGGACTACCTTGGCTTTCGCCGCGACATGGAGGGGCTGGCTGCGGAACGCGCGGCGCGGCTGGGGTCTGAAACCGATCTGCGGGTGATCGACACGATCTTTCGCAAGATGGAAGTGGCACATCAGAAGCGCGACCCGTCGGATGAGGCCCAGCTGGATGCCGAGTTTCACATGGCCATCATCGAGGCCAGCCACAACGTGATCATGCTGCACATGCTGCGGTCGATGTTCGACCTCTTGCGGCAGGGTGTATTCTACAATCGGCAAGTGATGTTCCGGAACCGGATGACGCGGGACCAGCTTCTGGATCAGCACCGCGCGATGAACGCTGCCGTTCAGGCCCGCGACCCGGTCGCCGCGCGGGCGGCGGTCGAAGCACATCTGGACTTTGTCGAACAGGCCTTTGCCGACCAGTCCCGGGCGGAAAAGCACGAGACGATTGCCCGCCTGCCGCGCCTGATGAAATCAAGATCGGACAAAGGAAAACCGGCGGCATTTGAATGCCGCCGGTTTGCCAAGACGACACTGTGGTCAGTGGAACTTTGCCTCGACCTGGTCAATCGCCGCGTCGATCGAAGCCGAGGCTGCCTCGGCATTCATCTGCCTTGCCAGAAGATCGCCGGCAGCCGCAACGGCAATGGCAACAGCCTGTTCACGCACCTGCCGGATTGCGCCGGCTTCGGCCGAGGCGATCTGGTCGGTCGCAGCGGCCATGCGGCGCGCGATGGATTGCTTGAGCTCGGCCTTGGCCTGTTCCGCCGCCGCCATTGCTTCGTCCCGAGCGAGGGAAACGATGCGTTCGGCCTGCTCCTGCACTTCCTTGTGGCGCCGCTCATAGGTCGCAAGGATCGACTTCGCCTCTTCGCGCAACGCACGCGCTTCGTCGAGGTCTGCCTTGATCTGGATGGCCCGGGCGTCCAGCATCCCGGTCAGCTTGCCCGGCACCTTGAGGTAGACCAGAAGGCCCACAAAGGCCAGAAAGCCGATCAGAACGACAAAGTTCGTGTTCTGGAGCGAAAAGAACGGGCCCGATGCCGCAAGGGCCGGGCTGGCCAGCAACAGCGTCAGAAGAACGGAAAGCCGGGTCATCGTCTTATCCTTTCAGGCGCGCGGTGACGGCCGCGGTCACGGATTTGGCATCCACTGCCCCGCCCAAAGCCGCCACGATTTCAGCTGCCGTAGCACGAGCAACTTCGGCCACCGCTGTGGCGGCACCATCGCGGATAGCGGCGATGGTCTTCTCTGATTCCGCCGCCTTGGCGGAAATCTCGACATCAGCGCGCGCGGTAGCGGCGTCAAGGTCCTTCTGGATCTCGGCCTTGGCCTGCGCCACGATCTTGGCAGCCTCGGTCCGGGCGTTGGCAAGTGCTGCGTTGTAGGCCTTTTCAGCCTCGACCGCCTTCTGCTTCAGCTCGTCTGCTGCGGCAAGATCGTTGGTGATCGTACCCTTGCGGTCTGCCAGCACCGCACTGATGCGCGGCAAGGCGATGCGCGACAGCACGAGGTAGATCACGACAAGCGTGACCATAAGCCAGAAGATTGCCAACAGCGTGTCCCGCCCCACCACTTGCTTCGGTTTCCATCATGTCTCTCCTTGGCCTTGGGAACCGGGGCCGAGCGTGCGCCCGGCCCGGAATTCAGGTCGGAAAGATCAGACGGCGAACATCAGCAGCAAGGCGATGAGGAACGAGAAGATCCCCAGAGCTTCGGCAAAGGCGATGCCGACGAAGAGGTTGGCCATCTGGCCGGGGGCAGCCGACGGGTTGCGCAGGGCACCCGACAGGAAGTTGCCGGCAATGTGGCCCACGCCGATGCCCGCGCCGCCAAGGCCGATCGTTGCCAGGCCGGCACCGATGAACTTGCCCATTTCTGCGATATCGCCTTCCATTTGGTAGCTCCTTTTTGGAATTGGCTGAAGGTTGTTCCGGACCCTTAGTGGTGGGCGTCGCCCACTGCGTCACGAAGATAGACACAGGTCAGGATGGTAAAGACGTAGGCCTGAACGCTGGCGACCAGCAACTCGCACGACCGATGCCACGCCCATCGCCCCGGCAAAGCCCGCAAAGACCTTGATCACGGCGTGACCGGCCATCAGGTTGCCGCCAAGACGGATAGAGTGCGACAGCGGCCGCACGAAGTACGAGATCAGTTCGATCAAGGCCAGGATCGGCCGCAGCACCAGCGGGGCCGATGACACCCAGAACATCGACAGAAAGCCGATGCCTTTGCGGTAGAACCCGACCAGTGTGACGGTGAAGAACACCAGAAGCGCCAGCACCGCCGTGACCGCGATATGCGAGGTGGTGGTGAAGGACATCGGGACGAGGCCCAGGATGTTCGACAGGAAGACGAACATGAACAGGGTCATGATGTAGGGAAAGAACTTCAGCCCCTCATGGCCAGCGACGTCTTCCACCATCTTGTGGATGAAGCCGTAGAACAATTCTGCCACCGACTGCCCGCGCGACGGCACGATGGCGCGGCGGCGGGTGGACAGGACCAGAAGTGCTATCAGTGCCAGGATCGCGATACCCATCCAGAGCGTCACGTTGGTGGGTGTATACCAGTAGACCGGACCGTCACCGAAAAGCGGCTTGACCACGAACTGATCCATCGGATGGATCTGCAGTCCGCCAGCATGCTCTTCCCCGGTCGTTGCCATCGTCAGTTCCCTTTGTCCCTTGCGGCCTTGGCCGCCGTCTTTTCCGCCAGCTCCCTGGCCGTGCCCAGCATCGTCTTGATGCCTGCGGCAAAGCCGAAAAGCGAAAAGATGATCAGGAAGATGGGCAGCGTGCCGAACAGCACGTCGATCCCGTAACCGATGGCTGACCCCAGCATGATGCCGGTCGCCAGCTCGATCACCATCCTCCAGGCCACCTCGCCCTGCGAGAAACCCTTGGCCGTGGAGGTCGGCTCCACCTTCGGCGCACCCCTTGCCCTTTCAAGCCGCGCATGAAGCGCATGCAGCCTGTCAGGAGCGGGTTCGGACGCCATCGGCACAGCCCCTCCACAGTCGAGCGGAAACTACGGATCGGGTGGAACAGAGTCAAGCAGATGAATGGCCATATAAGGCACTGATATGGCTTGCTTTATCTGCCGGAGGCAGGGCATGGGCCGCAGTATCGGCAACCGTTCCATATTCAACCCCGCGGTTGACTTTGACGGCAGGCGCGGAATAGTCGGGCCATGACCGACCGCCTGGACACCGTCTTTTCCGCCCTGGCCGACCCCACGCGGCGCGCCATCCTGGGCATGCTTCTGGAAGACGACATGGCCGTGACCGACGTGGCCGAGCCGTTCGCGATGAGTCTGGCCGCAATCTCGAAGCATCTTGGCGTGTTGGCCGAAGCCGGACTGATCAGCCGCGAACGCCGGGGCCGGGTGATCTGGTGCAAGCTGGAGCCGGACGCGATGCGGGCGGCCCTGGTCTGGATGCAGGGATTCGGCCAGTTCGAGCCGCTGGACCTGGACGCATTCGAGCGATTCCTCGAAGGAGAGTTGCACCCGGATGCAGAGCTGTAGCCTATCCTGGAAACAATGTCGGCGGACCGGCGCCCATCTTTAACTGTGACGAAACTCTGTTAACCATTTCATCGCATCTTTGTCCTTACATGGCCCAAGAACTAACCACAGCTTGCCATACTGCCGCCGCCGTTGCACAGAATATGGGTGGTGCGACCGTAAAGGACCGTCCAATGAAAAAGACTATAAGGCTCTTGCAAAGACTCACTCAGACCCGACCCAACCCCGACGAAGACACAGACGCCTTTGACAAGCGACTGAAGAAGGTCAACCGGGCACGCGTCGTTAACCAGAAAGGCCTTGGCGGGCCTGTCTTCAAAAGCCGACCGCTAGATGAGGAAGCCGGAGACCTGTCATAAGATCGCGCAGTTCCTGCCGGGCGGCGACGTTCGACAGGTTCATCTGATCGACCCCGGTATCCTTGAGGTCAAGCAAGGTCAGTCCGCGCGGAAAAAGCTCACGGAAGATCACCCGCTCGGAAAATCCCGGCAGCACGCGAAAGCCTATGCGGCGCGACAGGTCTTCCAGCGCCGCGCCCACCTTCTTCTTGTTGTGCATCGCCTGCGCTCCCAGACGGTTGCGGACCACGATCCAGTCGATCGGACGCAAGCCCGCCTGCGCCCGCTGCTGCCGTGCGCCCCAGACCATCTCGGCATAGATCGACGGGCCCTTCACCTTGCCGGTCACCGGATCGACCCGGGCCAGAAGGTCGAAATCGACGAAACTGTCATTCATCGGGGTGATCAGCGTGTCTGCCATCGTATGTGCAGTCTGCGACAGACGGGTATGGCTGCCGGGGCAATCGATCACGATGAAATCGGCAACCGGCTGCAGCGCCTCGACGGCACGGGCCAGACGGTCATCCTGCGGGGTATCTGCGCTGGCCGAAGCGGCCGGCGGAAGCTCACGGTAGTCGGGCGTCGGAAGGGAAAGCCCGGCCTGGGCCAGATAGGCGCGGCGGTTTTCGATGTAGCGGCCAAAGGTGCGTTGCCGCAGGTCAAGGTCAAGCGCGCCGACCCGCTGGCCCATGCGGGCCAGGGCCGTTGCCACATGCATGCAGGTGGTCGATTTGCCCGATCCGCCCTTTTCGTTGCCGACAACGATGATATGCGCCATGGCGGTTCCTTCGCAGCTTCCCCGCGGTTCTCATATGCAAAGGGGCATCCGGGTGAAAGGCGGGAAGCGATTTCTTTGAGGAAATCGTGCTGGAGCCTTCGAAGTCTCCGGTCCGGAGTTTCCCGGAACTCCTGGGCGTTGCGCAAAGAATACGGGCGGGTGTCGCCACCCGCCCGCGTTTCCGTGCCTGCAACCGGGTGTCAGAACCCGAGGCCGGCGTATTTGTTCTTGAACTTCGACACGCGGCCGCCGGTGTCCATCAGTTTGGCCTGCTGGCCGGTCCAGGCCGGGTGCGCTAGGGGGTCGATGTCCAGCGACAGCGTCTCGCCCTCTTTGCCCCAGGTGGAGCGGGTCTCGTAGGTCGAGCCATCGGTCATCTTGATGGTGATGCTGTGGTATCCGGGGTGAATTTCGGCTTTCATGGTCCCGCTCCTTATTCCGCTTGGGCTTTGTAGGTGGTGTCCTCGGCGATCCGGGCCGATTTGCCGCGACGCGTGCGCAGGTAGTACAGCTTGGCACGACGGACGCGGCCACGGCGGACCACTTCGATGCTGTCGATGTTGGTCGAATAAAGCGGGAACACCCGCTCCACGCCTTCGCCGAACGAAATCTTGCGGACCGTGAAGCTGGCGGCGATGGTCGCGCCCCCCTTGCGGCCGATGCAGACGCCTTCATAGGCCTGCACACGGCTGCGGGTGCCTTCGGTCACCTTGTAGCCAACGCGGATGGTATCCCCGGCCTTGAAATCCGGGATGGTCTTGCCAAGCGCAGCAATCTGCTCGGCCTCGATCTGGGCGATCAGGTTCATCGTGGGTCGTCTCCAATGCTCGCGGTTTTTTCCGCGACGTGATGCTGCCCTATTGCTCTTGGTCTTCAATCGGATCCCTACCGTGCGCCGCACAGTAAGCCCGCCAGAGATCAGGCCTGCGTTCTTTCGTCAGCCTTTCGGCCATGGCCTTCCGCCAGGTGGCGATGTTCGCGTGATGACCCGATTGAAGCACGTCGGGTATCGCGCGGCCTTGCCAGTCGGTCGGCCGGGTATACTGCGGAAATTCAAGTAGCCCCTCCGAAAAGCTTTCCTCTTCGGTGGACACCTGATTCCCAAGCACGCGGGGTATAAGCCGGACTGTCGCATCAATCAAGGCGGTTGCGGCAATCTCTCCGCCGGTCAGGACAAAATCGCCAAGGCTGATTTCTTCAACCGCGTGATGGTCAAGAACGCGCTGGTCCACGCCCTCGAACCGGCCGCAGATCAGGGTGATCCCGTCACAGGCGGACAGGCGGCGCGCCGTGGCCTGGTCAAAGGGCTTGCCACGCGGGGAAAGATAGATGACCGGCCAGCGGGCACGGTCTGGCGGGGTGCTCTCGGCGGCTGCCGACAGGGCAGCATCCACCACATCGGGGCGCAGAACCATGCCGGCCCCACCCCCGGCCGGGGTGTCATCCACGTTCAGGTGCTTGCCGATGCCAAAGGGCCGCAGGTCGATGGTCTCCAGCCGCCACAGCCCGAAGTCCAGCGCCTTGCCGGTCAGCGACAGGCCCAGCGTGCCGGGAAAAGCGTCGGGGAAAAGCGTGATGATCCTCGCCGTCCAGGCCCCCTTGACCACACGCGGTTCGGCCAGAAGGTCGCGCGGCTTCAAGGTCGCGCCGATCGACAGGCGGCCGTGGCTTTTCGGAGGGATGGTCTGGTCGGACATGTGACCGGCTTAGCTGGAAACGCCGGGCCGCGAAAGCCCCCGATCAGGCCCCAAATCAGGCCCCAAATCAGGCTGGCCGGGCGGCTTGCTGAACCAGCTCCTCGCGGCGCACCTCGTCCGGGCTTTCACCTGCGGCAATCGCCCGTTCGACCGACCGCGCCAGCGCCTGAAGCCCGTCCCGAAGATCGGCGCGCAGGTGATCGGGCAAGTCCGAAAAGGCACCGGTGTCCGGTCCGAGGGATGCGACCAGGCGCAACTGGTCGGGGTTCGGAAAATCTTCGGCCCGGTCGGGAAAGGCAGCGATCAGGGCTATGGCACGCGGAAGGTAAAGCCGCAGCAGGTCTGCATTTCGATCTGCAATTGCAAAGGCATGGGCCATCACGGATGCAACACGCCCCGGGGCAACAACCTCGGGTTCGGAAGCCCAGACGACCAGCGCACGGCGCAACGCGGCATGGCTGCGATCCGGCTGAGACAGAGCCATTGCCAGCGCCTTCAGGCGCATTTCCGCGCCGGCAACATTCATCACCTGCGCGACCTGCGCCGCAACTTTTTCGTCAAGCGCGCCGTCGGGAAGATTCAAGAGCGGCACAATGGCGGCGGCTGCCTCGGCGGCAGCGCGTGGGGCCTGGGCCGCCTCGGCCTCGTCATCAAGGTAGATGCCCTGATCCGCGGCCGAGCGGGCGTCCCACAACATGCGGCAGAGCGGAATCGCCAGAAACGAAACGGCCAGGGGGAAGATCGGGTTCACCACCGGAAGAAATCCTGCCAAAGCACCCAGACCGCGTCCAACCGCCAGAAGCACCGTGACCAGCAGGAGTTGTGACAGGACCTGCGCAAGCGCGGCACCCCATGCCGGAAGGGTCAGCCACTCTGCCGGTGACGCGGGCCATTGCTCGGGTCGCAAGACCATGAGCCAGACCACGAATATTCCCACGAATGGTGCGACAAGGCCCCAGCCAAGCCCGCACATCCCGGCGAAAAGCGGGCCGACATACAACAGGGCTGTCGCACCCTTCAAAAGGCGCAGACGGGTTGGCATTCTGCTTTCCTTCCCGATGAGCCCCGCGCAAATCATGCCGAGAGGGGCAGGACGTTACTCGCCGTCTTCTGGCAGATCGACAATGATCCGGCCTGCCGCAAGATCGACATTGGGCACGATTGCCTTGGTAAAGGGCAAAAGCAGGGCCGATTTGTGACGGATGGAGGATATTTCGATGATATCCCCAGCACCGTGGTTATGCACTGCCACGACTTTGCCCAGACCTTCGCCGCCGGTATCAACGGCTTCAAGTCCGATCAGGTCGGCATGGTAGAACTCATCCTCGGGCAGCGACGGCAACTTTGCCCGGTCGACAAACAGACTGGTGCCACGCAACGAATCGGCGTCGTCTCGTGTGGTGACACCCGCGATTCGTGCGCCGAACCCGCCGGCCACCGGCTTGGTCAGCGTGATGCGGAACTGACGTTTGCCGTCTTCGGACCATAGCGGGCCATAGGCGGTCAGGTCCGATGGGGTCGAGCAGAAGGATTTCAGGCGCACTTCACCGGTGACGCCGAAAGCGCCGGCTATCGCACCGATGCAGATCAGGTCATCGCTCATGCAGGCCGGTCCGTCCGGGTGCGGGCGGCCCTTTCCGGGGCCGCCCTGAGGTGGATGTCAAAGGTCACTCGGCAACCGGTTCGGCAGCGCGTGCGGCCTTCTTGGCGGCGCGTTCTGCCATTGCCTTGCCGGGGGTGCCTGCCTTGAGGTTTGACCGTGCGGATTTCGGGCGGGCACCAGCTGCCTCAAGGAAGCGGGCCACGCGGTCAGTGGGTTGGGCACCCTGGCCAAGCCAGTACTGCACACGCTCGAGGTTGATCACCACGCGCGTTGCGTCGTCCTTGGCCAAAAGCGGGTTGTAGGTGCCAAGCTTTTCCAGAAAGCGGCCGTCGCGCGGCATGCGGCTGTCGGTGGCGACGATGGAATAGAACGGGCGCTTCTTGGAACCGCCGCGGGCAAGACGGATTTTCATAGCCATGGTATAGTCTCCTAGGTTTGGTTGAAACCGGGCAAGCCCCGGTTATTTCTGCAGTTTCTCGTGATGCCTGATGACTTCGGAGATGATGAAGGTCAGGAATTTGCGGGCAAGGTCGGGGTCAAGATCGGCCTCGGTGGCAAGCTGATGCAGGCGGGCCATCTGGCGGCCCTCGCGGTCGGGGTCAGAGGCTGGCAGCCCGTGTTCGGCCTTGAGCCGACCGACGGCCTGGGTCTGCTTGAACCGTTCGGCAAGCGTGTAGACCAGGATCGCGTCCAGCCTGTCGATGGCGTCGCGGTGGTCTTTCAAAAGTTCGGCAGCTTGGGTTGCGGCGTCCATCACACCCTCTTTTCCGGTATGTTTTTTGCGTCTTTCCGGCGTCTTGCTTCCGTCTCTACGCGCGCAGAGGTGCCCTTCGACGCAACGGTGCCGCGTTCAAGGGCAAGAAACGGGGTCGACCGGGGTATCATGCGGGTGATGGCGCGGATCATGCGGCCCCCCGCAGGTCATGCCGGATCACCACATCGCCGGGGTCAATGCCGGGCATTGTGGGGTCGATCACCCCTCCCAGCCGCAGACCAAGTGCGATGGACCGGGCGTTGGCGGGCATGATGATGTTGGTGATGTGGGGCCAGTCAAAGCTGGTTCTTACCCAGCCTAGAACGGCGCGGGCGGCTTCACCTGCCACACCTTTGCCTTCGGCTGCGGGGGTGACGAACCAGCCAAGTTCGGGCGCGGGGTAGCCTTCGCCGTGGTAAATGCCGACCTCGCCCAGATAGGCCCCGCTGACGCGATCCTCGACGCCAAAGGGGCCGTAGCCCTTCAGCGGCCAAAGGGCCACATCCGATGCCCAGTGCTGCCAGGCGGCAACGCGGTCCTTTGGTCCGCCTTCTTGGACGGACCGGGACGAGGCGAAGAAGTCTGCCCAATGGTCAAAATCCGACAGGCGAGGCAAGCGCAGGGTCAGGCGGTCGGTGTGAAGGGTGGTGGCGGTCACGCGGCACCCCCGGCGTGATGGCGGAAGGTCAGTGTCGGCTCATTGCCATAAGGATGCGGTGCGGTGGGGTCGATGACCGCGCCAAGCCGCTTGCAAAGCCGATGCGAGCGGTGGTTGTCGGGGTCGGTATGGCTAACCGCAGTCTGGTGACCGGTGGTTGCAAAGAACCAGTCACGGGCAGCGGCGGCGGCTTCATGCGCAAGGCCCTGACCTTCGTCGGCGGCGTCCCAAAGGCTCCATCCAAGTTCGGGTTCGGGGTGGGTGTCGGGGAAGAACGGGCCAATGCCGCCGATGCCATCATCAGACCCCGCGCGGGTGACGGTAAACAGGCTGAAGCCGTGCTTTTGCCACTGGTCCAGAAGGCCTTGGGTTTCGGCCACCAGGGTTTCCATCGTCCAGGGACCGCCCATCTGATGCGACCGGTCCGAGGACCAGAAGCGAAAGCTTGCCAGAATGTCGGCCAGGGTTGGCATGCGCAGGCGCAAGCGCTCGGTCACAAGGACCGGGCCGCCGTTTGTGTCCTGTGCCAGCCTGTAGGTCATTTCTTCTTCATCAGCCCCGAGAGGCCGGCTGGCAGGGTCATGCCGCGCGGCATCCCACCCATTCCACCCCCGAATCCACCTGGGCCACCCATGCCCTGCTGCATGCCCTTGGCGGCTTCGGCCAGCTGTTCGGGCGACATCTTGGAAGGGTCGGGCATGCCGCCCTTTCCCATGAACTGCCTGATCATGTTCTTCATCATGCCGCCCTTGCCCATCTTCTTCATCATGTCCGCCATCTGCTTGTGCTGTTTCAGCAGGCGGTTGAGGTCGGACACGTCAAGGCCGGCACCGGCGGCAATGCGTTTCTTGCGGCTGGCGGCCAGAAGGTCGGGGTTGGCGCGTTCCTTCTTGGTCATCGAGTTGATGAGGGCGATCTGATGCGTCAGCATCTTGTCGTTCAGGCCCGCAGCCTCGGCCTGGGCGGACATCTTGCCCATGCCGGGCATCATGCCCATCAGGCCCTGCATGCCGCCCATCTTCATCATCTGTTCAAGCTGCATCCGAAGGTCGTTCATGTTGAACAGACCCTTGGCAAAGCGCTTGGCCATGCGTTCGGCTTGCTCAGCCTCAAACGTTTCCTGCGCACGTTCGACGAGGGCGACGATATCGCCCATGCCAAGGATGCGGCCTGCGACACGGTCGGCGTCGAAGGTCTCGATCGCGTCCATCTTTTCGCCAAGACCGACAAAGCGGATCGGCTTGCCGGTCACCGCGCGCATCGAAAGCGCGGCACCACCGCGACCGTCGCCGTCCATTCGCGTCAGGACGACGCCGGAGATGCCGACCTTGCCATCAAACTCGGTCGCGACGTTCACCGCGTCCTGACCGGTCAGGCCGTCAACCACCAGCAACGTCTCGCGCGGCTGGGCGATGTCGCGGACGGACTGGATTTCGTCCATCAGGACTTCGTCGATGTGCAGTCGGCCAGCGGTGTCAAGGAACAGGACATCATAGCCGCCAAGATTGGCCTGGGTCTTGGCGCGCTTGGCGATCTGGACGGCAGTTTCGCCCTTGACGATGGGCAGGCTATCGACGCCGATCTGCGCGCCAAGGATCGCCAACTGCTCCATCGCCGCCGGGCGGTTGGTGTCGAGGGACGCGAGCAGAACCCGCTTGCCGTTCTTATCCTTGAGCCGCTTGGCCAATTTCGCCGTCGTCGTGGTCTTGCCCGAGCCTTGCAGACCAACCATCAGGATCGTCGCGGGCGGGTTGTCGATCTTCAGCGCTTCGGGGTCGCCGTCACCGGCCAGCACGCGGATCAGTTCGTCATGGACGATCTTGACGACCATCTGGCCGGGGGTGATCGACTTGGTGACTGCCGCCCCCGTGGCCTTGTCCTGCACGCGCTTGATGAAATCACGCGCGACGGGCAGCGATACGTCCGCCTCCAGAAGCGCGGTGCGGACTTCGCGAAGGGCGGTGATGACGTCGGCTTCGGACAGCGCGCCGGCCTTGGTCAGACGGTCGAACACGCCGCCAAGGCGTTCTGACAGGCTTTCGAACATCGCGCTCTCCTACTTCGGTTTGCCCTGATATGGGGCGGCGAGGCCCCTGCGCAAAGCGGAAGCGCACCCGTGGGCGCAACGCGCTGACGGATGGCGATCCCGGGCAATGCCCAAGGGACCGGAAGCAGGCAAGCCTCCGGGAATTGCGGGCGGAATAGGCCCGGATGCCGCGACTGTCAAGTGTGCGGGGTGCCCAGCCAGCGGTTGACGGCCTCGGCCATGCGGGCAGCGGCGTCACCGCCGGAATAGACCTCGGTCAGGGGAACGTCGCCATCTGGCAAATGCAGGATGGTGCGATGCGTCGTACTGACCGAACTGCGGCCGCTGCCCTGACTGGTTGACCGGCTGATCGATGTATCCACGCCCGCGCCACGGATGTCGGCCAGCGGATGGGTCGCCTCGGTCTGGCCGGTCAGGCTGGCGGTGCGGATCACCACCGCCCCGGCCCTGCGGTCGAAGATCACGATGACGCGGCGCACGAAGGCCACGAAGGCCGCACCGAACAAGGCTGCACCAAGGGCCATACCCAGCCCAAGCCAGATATTCTCGGCCACTGTCAGCAGGGCGATCAAGGCCATGACAAGGATCACGATTGCCAGCACCGTTCCCAGAACCCACGGGCGATCTTCCAGCGTCAGGCGATCGGGTGTTTCCTCGACAATGCGCATGCAGCCGATCCATCTTGCCAAGGCTTGAGGATCAGTCTTGGCCGCGCCTGACCCTGCGTCAAGACCGGTCCGGGGGCTGCCTCTTGCAACCGGACGGGCCTTGGGGTCTTCTGTGCGCCCATGCACAGGACGGTGGAGGGGCAAGGATGGAAAACTGGGACGAGATCCGCACCGCCTTTCAGGTGGCGCGACTGGGCACCGTATCGGGTGCGGCCGAGGTGCTGGGGGTTCACCATGCCACGGTGATCCGCCACATCGACGCGCTGGAGCGGCGGCTGGGGGCCAAGCTTTTCCAGCGCCATGCGCGAGGATACACCGCGACTGAAGCGGGGCGTGATCTTCTGTCGGTCGCCCAGACCACCGAAGAGCAGTTCGCCCATCTGTCCAGCCGGATCAAGGGCCAGGGCGAAACCGTTTCGGGCGAACTTGTGGTCACCTCCATCGCCGGGATCGCCGACCTGCTGACGCCTGTCATGGTCAGTTTCCAGGAAAAATGGCCCGACGTTCGGGTGCGATTCCTGACCGACATGCGGGTGTTCCGGCTGGATTATGGCGAGGCGCATGTCGCAATCCGCGCCGGCAGCGGGCCGGAAGAGCCGGACAACGTGGTCCAGCCCCTGACGCGGATCAGCTCGGGGCTTTACGCCGCGCAACCCTATGTGGACCGCTTCGGTCTTCCGGCATCAGAGGCGGACTTTGCCGGGCACCGCTTTGTCTGCGCCGACAACGAGATGACCCGGGCGCCGTTTCATCGCTGGCTGCGGGCGACAGTGCATCCCGATCAGATCGCCTATGCCGCGACCGAACCTGCCGCCCTTGAGTCGGCGGTGCTGCAAGGCGCAGGCATCGGCTTTCTGTCGGCGTTTCGCGCGGTCGGGAGGGTTGGCGTGGTCGAGGTCCTGCCACCCCGTGAAGAATGGGCATCCCCCCTGCGTATCGTGACCCACGTTGACCTGCACCGGACACGCAAGGTTCAGGCGTTTCTCGCGCATCTGAAGGATGCCGCCAAAGACTGGCCGCACTGCAGCTGACGGCATGAACCCTGGCATCTTCCGGACCATCAGCCCGCCTGCCCGTGGGCATCTTGCGATGCTGGCGTTTTCCGCGCTGGTGGCCGGGTCGTTTTCCCTTGGTGCGCTGGCTGCGCCCTATGTCGACCCCGGCGCGCTGTCGGCGTTGCGCTTTCTGCTGGCGGGGCTTCTGGTCGGCATCGCGGCGCTGGTGACGACCGGGCTGCCGCGCAGCGCCTGGGTGGCACCCTGGCGCTATGGGGTGCTGGGGGCGCTGCTTGCGTCCTATTTCGTGCTGATGTTCGAAGGGTTGAAAACCGCGCAGCCGGTTTCGGCGGCGGCGGTCTTTACCCTGACCCCGCTGATGGCAGCAGGCTTTGGCTGGCTGTTCCTGCGCCAGAAGCTGACGTCGCGCATGGCTCTGGCGCTGGCGATCGGGGCGGCGGGGGCGGTCTGGGTGATCTTCCGGGCCGATCTTGCCGCGTTGATGAATGTCCACATCGGCCCGGGCGAGGCGATCTACTTCTGGGGTTGCGTCGCCCATGCCGCCTATACGCCGCTGGTGCGCCGCCTGAACCGGGGCGAGCCTGCGGTGGTCTTTACCTTCGGCATGATGGTGGCAGGGACCTGTCTTCTGACCCTGTGGTCATGGCCCGCAATCCGGGCAACGGACTGGACAGCCCTTCCCGGCATTGTCTGGGTGACGCTGGTCTACGTAGCCGTGGCAGCCAGTGCGATGACCTTCGTGCTGCTTCAATACGCCACCCTGCGGCTGCCTGCGGCCAAGGTCATGGCCTATACCTATCTGGTGCCAAGCTGGGTGATCCTGTGGGAGATCGGCCTGCACCGGACCTTTCCAGCCGGTCTTGTGCTGATCGGTGTGGCGATGACGGCGCTGGCCTTGTGGCTTTTGCTGAAAGACTGAAGCCGAGCAGTGGAAGCAGGCCCTATTCGGCGGGGAGGGACTGGTTCGCCGTCTGGTCCTGCCCCGCAGGGCGACCGATCAACCGGACCATCTGGCGCCCGACCCGGTCAAGGTGGCGCGACCGGCTTTCGGGGGTCGAGCTGTCCATCCGGTAATGCGCCGCAAAGGCGGTGCGCTTTCCGGTCTTGCACAAAAGGCCCACGCCCCTTGTCAGCGTGCGCTTGCCCGGCGCGCCGACCAGTTGCGTCATGGCCCAGCTTGCGCCGCAGGTGGTGAACACCCCCAGCCGCGAGATGTGGCGCAAGGCGGGGCGAATGTCGGAATGGGTCTCATCGGGCATCAGGAAGGCCACATCGGGCAAAAGCACCCGGTCCAGCCAGCCCTTCAGCATGGCCGGAAGCCCGTACCACCACGTCGGGTAGACAAAGATCAGCGTATCGCACCAGCGCACATCGGCCACATCCTGCGCCACGCAGGCAGTATTTTTCGGGCAATCAAGGTAGCCGTGCCATTCCTCACCCGTCAGGATCGGCTGGAAGTTTCGGGCGTAAAGGTCGCTCAGGCGCACTTCGGCCCCGGCAGCTTGCAGTTTCGACATGACCAGATCACGCACCGCCGCGTTGAAGCTGTCGGGGCGGGGGTGGCAGTACACGACAAGTGCGCGCATGTGGCAGGACCGGATTTTTCGATGCCGGGCAGCAGGATAGCGGCCCGGAAGGCGCGTCAAAAGCACCAACGAAAGCTTAGCACGGCAGGGCCGGTTGCCTCAACCGGGACTTTTCGGGAAAGGCCTTCAACCCGGCCGCCTAGGGCCGAAAATCGGCCAATCCGTCCGTCAGAAAGCGGTCGGCCAGGGCAATCGTGCCCAAAACATAGGCAGGACCACCCAGCGACAGCGCCGTATCGCTGTCGGCGCGGGTGGCAAGCCAGGCCGTCAGCAGCACCCGGCGCAGAAGGATCATCGCCGGGATCATCGCGCGGTCGGCTGGGGCCAGAGCGCCGAGGCGAGGTCATAGACCCACCAGCCAAATCCGCAATCGTCAAAGTCGATGGCGATCAGGCCCTGGTCATCCACCATCAGGTTCGCCAGCCGCAGGTCGGCGTGGATCAGGCCAAAGACCTGCGGCCCGGTGCCGTAGGCGCGCAACTGGTCGGCCAGGGTGGCGGTCGCGCGGGCAAGAAGTGCCTCGCCCGCCGCGTCCAAGCTCTGCGCCTGCCGCCAATCGCCCCAATGGGGGCGGGGGCCAAGGATGGTGTCCGCGTCCCAACGCTTGCGGACAAATCCCGGCGGTGGGGTCCAGCCGCGGGAGTGTTGGTGCAGCCGGGCGGTGATCTCGCCCAGGGGGGCGAACCAGCGGGCCAGATCGTCGCCCGGTTGCAGTTCCTGCCCAGCGACCCTGGCAAAGGCCACGACGAAGCGCCCGTCGATGTTGGTGACCAGACCGGATGTGCCAGAGATGGGGGCCACGGCGCGCAGGCCGGGCAGGTCTTGCAAGGCAGTCAGCCAGGCCAGTTCCGAGGCGATTTCCGGCCCGGTGTGATAGCCGGGGCGGTGCAGCCTCAGGATCAGATCACCTGCGCGCCAGGTTTCATTCTCGGACCGGTTGAGCAGCGTCAGGGGCGTGTCGGGCGGCAGGCCGTAGAACGGCAGCGCTTTCGACAGAAGGTCAGCAGTCATTGCCGCGCCCGCATCGCCCTGCACTTTTGGAGCGGTGGTCAAAACCCGGCCTCCAGCCGGTCGATCAGGGTGGCCAGCATCGCTTCGCAGCGGGCCAGTTGCTCGATCGCGACGAATTCGTCGGGCTTGTGGCCCTGCGCCATCGACCCCGGGCCGCAGATCACCGTGGGGATGCCAAGGCGCTGGTGGAAAAGTCCGCCTTCGGTGCCGAACGCCACCTTGATCGTGCCGTTCGCGCCGATCAGCCCTTTGACGAAGCTGACCACCCCCGCATCGGTTGGCGTGCCAAGGCCGGGATAGTCCCACAACCGCTCCACCCGGATCGCGGCTTCGGGGAAGTCGGCGCGCAGGGGGGCGACAATCGCCTCGGCCGCGGCTTCAAGGCGGGCGATCAGGGCGGCCACATCCTCGCCCGCAAGGGACCGGATCTCGAAATCCAGGACCGCGTGATTGGGCACGATGTTGACCTGCACGCCACCTGACATCTTGCCCACATGCAGGGTGGAGTAGGGCACGTCATAGTCGCCGTCGCGCAGGCCGGTTGCCGCAACTTCGGCCTGCAATCCGCGCACTGCGGCAAGGAAATCGCCCGCCAGATGCAGCGCGTTCAGCGCAAGGGGGGCCAGCGCGGAGTGCCCCTCGCGCCCGGTGCAGGTGGCGCGAAGGGCGATCTTGCCCTTGTGCCCGGTGGCAACCTGCATGCCCGTGGGTTCGCCCACGATGCAGAACCGGGGCTTGACCGGGGCCGCCGCCAGCATGTCGATGAGGGACCGCACCCCCATGCAGCCGATCTCCTCATCGTAGGAAAGCGCCAGATGCATCGGCACTTTCAGCGGGCGGCGGGCGGCGGCCAGCATCGCGGCCACGGCGCAGGCGACAAAACCCTTCATGTCGGCTGTGCCCCGGCCATAAAGCCTGCCGTCGCCTTCTGTCAGGGCAAAGGGGGGGTGGGTCCAGGCCTGGCCTTCGACCGGCACCACGTCGGTATGGCCCGACAGCATGACGCCCGCCGCACCCGCAGGTCCGGTCGAGGCGTAAAGGTTTGCCTTGCCGCCCCCTTCATCGGGGATCAGCGTCACGGCGATACCGGCACTTTCCAGCAGGCCCTTCACATGGTCCATCAAGGCCATGTTCGGACGGGAACTTACCGTGTCGAACGCCACCAGCCGTTCCAGTATCTCGCGCATGCCGACCTCCGTTCCTGTCGTGCTACAGCGAATCATGGAGGGCGGAAAGGTTTCCCGGCTTGCCGCCGCCCTGCCGCTTTGCGACAGTTGGCCGATGTCACGCCATCTATGCCTTGCCTTTGTGCCGATAGTTGCCCTCTTTGCCCAAGTCGCGCTGGCCGAGGGTCCGAACCTGTCTGCCGATCCGGAGGGTGGTTCTGGAAGTGTAGCGCAGCTGGTTCTGGCGCAGCGCGCCTATGCGGCGGCCTTGCAGTCGGGCGAGGTTGTGCCCCTTCTGGTGGCGATCCGCCTTGCGCGGGAGGTGACCCTGCGCCCGGCAACGGGATGGGAGGTCACCCGTTCGGGTGACGACCTAGCGGACGCCCCGACGGGAGGACCCGCTGCACCCGGCCCCGGCAGTGAGACCGCGCTGACCATCGCGCGCAACCTGGCCGGAGAGGACCGGGATCTTCAGGACCTCGTCTATGACCTTGACGCCCAGCGCCCCGGTGGCAGGACAGCAACCGCCGTCGAGGTGCGTGCCGATCTCGGGCCGGGCCAGACGGACGACTGGCGTCTGCCGCTTTACGGCGAGGTTGCAGCCGAACTTGCCCTGGTCGGTGACGGCGACGGTCCGCTGATCCTGTCTCTTGCCGACGATACCGGCGCGATCGTCTNNGCGCCGACCCTGCCCTGTGCCGTTTGACCCCTGCACGGAACGGGTTCTTCACACTGAGGGTCCACAATCCGGGGGCGACGGTGAACAGCTACCGCCTGATCGGGAACTGACGCCTTGTGACCGCATTTGTCACGTCCTGCCATCTTCTCAAACCGGTGCAGGCCTGCAAGGATGGGCCATTCCGTCCCATCCCGGGGCGGCCAAGATCATAGGACCGGAGATGACCCTTAAATCACTTTCCGTGGCACTGGCCACAACCGCGCTTGTCGGCCTGACGCTGCCCGCCCTTGCCCAGGACAAGACCGGCACCAATGCCGGAACCGCCGCTGCCGATGCGGCCCCCGGCGGGGCCGCGACCATGGGACTTGCCCAGGAATTGTTCGCCCTTGGCGTGGCGCAAGGCGACCCCCTGACCGTGCTTGCCGCAGCCAAGCTGGCGGCTTCGGTTGACGTGGCCACCGCCGAGCCCGGGACGCTTGACCCCACCACCGTTGTCTTCGACGAGGGCGATCAGGCGACGTTCCGCAAGAAGGCCGCCCCAGCTGCCGTCCCTGGCATACCAGCGCCGATGATGAATGACGGCACCCCGCGCACGGCGGCCAAGGCCAGCTTCTTCAGCGCCACCTCGGATGACGAAGGTGCTGCTGACGCGCCGGTGACCGCTGACGCGATGTTCGCCAAGGCCAAGGATCTTGCCGCCGGCGACGACGCGATGCTGGGTCTGATCGAGGATGCGATGGCCGAAGGGTCACGCGGACGGATCGGTGGGGCGGTGCAATGGCTGTCACGCCTGCCGTCAGGCATGACCGATGTCTGGGAGGTGCCGTTCTACGGTAACTCCTATGCCGAGGTTGCAGTCGTCGGCGACGGTGATGCAAACCTTGACGTGGCGATCACGGACGAGAACGGCAATGTCATCTGCTATGACGTCAGCTGGTCGGACAAGCTTTACTGCGACTGGACGCCCGCCTGGGACGGGTATTTCTACGTCACCGTGCAGAACATGGGCGGGTCGCGGAACAGCTATTATCTGATGACGAACTGACCCTTTCGACGGCAAGGCCGAACGGCCCGTGACGCATGTCACGGGCCGTTTGCGTTGTGCGGGGTGTGTTGCGGTCCTGCATCCTGTTGACCCCGCCGCCGCGCCCGCCCCACCCTATCCCTCCCCCACGAAGGGGGGGAGGGAAGCGCCGGTTCTTTCGGGTCAGCGTGACGCTGCAGGCCCGGTCAGGGGTTCGCTTCGATCACCTGGTTCAGCCAGGGCACGAACTTCGAGATGTTGGTATAGGCCGAGAAAAGCGCCGTCTCTTCGCAACCCTGGCCGGTTGAAGCGCTCAGACCCCAGCTGACAATCCCGGCCTGGATGTATTTCCCATCCTCCAGCGGCACGACCAGCGGTCCGCCCGAATCGCCGTTGCACGAGGTCTTGCCGCCCTCGAAGGTGCCCGAGCAGATCATGTTCTCGCTCATCGGCATCGGGGCGCGGGCGATCAGGTCGTCCCAGACCGCATAGGCCTCCTGTTCGGTCAGCCCCAGGGTCTGGGCGGCATAGGAAAAGCCGCC
>JAPLPF010000045.1 GCA_026400325.1 Rhodobacterales bacterium | reverse complement strand
GGGCGAGGGGCGCGCGCCTTCCTGCAGGCCCCAGCCGGTGACGATGGTGGTCACGCCCTGCTGGTTCAGGATATCGCCGAACTCGCCGTCGGGCACCTCTATCGTCTGGAAAGGAACCTTCGGCGCACGCGCCAGCTTGACCAGCGCGATGTCGAAATCGAACTGGGTGCCGACATAGGACGGATGCTTGAAGATCGCCTCCACCGGGATCAGATCGCCCTTGCCGGGGGCAAGCTCGTTGGTGCCGACAAGAATGGCGATGTCCTGCGGCGAGATGTCGAAATAGCTGCCATCATCGCGCGGCATGTGCACGCAATGCGCGGCGGTCAGGACCCAGCGGTCCATGACCAGCGATCCGCCGCAGAACTGCGTGTCGGTCCCGACCGGGGTGCCGGCGACCAGAAGCGCCACCTGCCAGGGCCAGGCGCCGTCGGCGGCAACCTCGCCACCGATCACCTTGGCCCCGGAGGCGGCAGTTTCCGCCGCTGCGGCGCGTGCGGCCTTGGCACCCGACTTTGCATCGTCGAACAGGGACGTGCCGCCCTTGCCGGCTGTCAGGCTTGGCTGGTCGATCTTGGCAGATGTGTCGGACGGTGCTGTTTCGGCCAGTGCCACGGTCGCGAAGGGAAGGGCCAGCACGGCGGCCAGGGCGGGGATCAACAAGTGCTTCATGCTATCGCTCCTTGAAATATGGGTCAGTCCGGCCCGGGTTTCAGAAGCACCATCTGGCGCAGCATTGCCAGAGGTGCCGGTTTCAGGGTGAAGCCGCGCATGGCGGTTTCATCGTCGGTCGCCTCGTCCGTCAGATTGTCCGTCAAGCGACCTTCCAGCCAAAGGGTCATGGCATCGGATCCCCGGTCGACGGCCCGGGTCAACTGCGGTGTCGCCAGTCGCGTCAGGTCGACGCGGGGCGCGGCGGGATCAACAGGAACAGCCAGCACCCAGATCTCTTCCAGCCCGGCGGTGCTGCCCTCTTCGATCTGCAGACCCACGCGGACGCTTTCTCCGGGGGCAAGCCGGTTGACCAGATTTTGCGTCGGCCAGATCGGCTGCACCGCGAAACTTGCGGTGAAGTAAAGAACGCTGACGTCCTGCGATTTGCCGCCGGTGTTCGTAAGCGTCAGCCAAAGCTGGTCGCAGGCGGCGACGCCAAGGGCCGGATCATAGGGGACAGGACTTGCCGCCGCGTCACAGCCGCCCGTTGCCATACGCCGGTCGATGGACATGGTGATCGGGGCGCCGCCGGTCAGTGACCGCCCCGTGGCACCCGCCAAGGCTTCGCGCAGGCGCAGGCCATGCGCGGCCTGCTCCAGCATCCGTGCCACGGCCTGCGCCGGACTTTCGCCCGCTTCGGCAACAATTCTGGGGCTGGAGCCCGGACCTTCAGGGTCAAGCACGCCGTCCGCACCGGCAAGGGCCACAGCCCCCCCGGTCAGGATCGGCACCAGATCGGGATGGTCGCCCGATGGGGGCAGGGCTGCAATCCACGCCGCATAGTCAAGTCCGTCGCCCGGATCGGCGCGGACAGGGGCCGCCAACGTCAGTGGCGCCGGGGGCGGGGTGCTGACCAGTTCGGCCCAGGCCGCTGTTGCTGGCAAAGCGCCATCCAGCGTGGAGGTGCGCGCAGACACCTCGGCCAGCGTCAGCACGGCAAGAGGCTCGCCTTGCGCAGGGTTTGCGAAAAGGGCGACCTCGGCCCCCTTTGCCAGCCCCTGCAAGAGACCGCCCTCCACCATGCCCGCCGCAACTGGCCATCGGGTGATACCGGACCCTTCGCCAAAGACCGCCGCATCCAGAAGCGGGCCCTCGCCGTCCGGCATCTGTCGGGCGGGGCCTTGCACCATCGCTTCGCGCGTCGCGGCGAGGACCTGCGACCAGCTTGCCCCGGTCGTGTCGCGCAGGGTCTGCGCAAGTCGCAAGGTGAACTCGCCTTGCCAGGTGACCCCGTCGGCGAGGGGGTATTCAAACGACCGCTGGTCGGACTGTGAGGAGTAGAGAAACACGAACTCACCGCTGAGGGGCGGCTGCGGGCTGCCTGCAACGGGAACCACGTCCTGCGGGATGCCGAGTGCCGCCTCGTCAACCACCCTTGCCACGCCTTCCCCGCCGATGGCGCGAAAGCCGGTCGCGGAATGGCAGGCGTCGATCAGGCCGACAACCTTGATCCCCCGGTACAGCAGGCCCTGTGCCCAGGTCTGCAATTCATCGTCAAGGATAGCGTTCTCGACCGATTGGGTCGCACCTTTCCAGCCGGCCGCATCAGCGGGCAGCAGGATTTCGTCATAGCCGCCGCCTTCGTCGCCGCTTGTGTCCGGGGCCTGCGCGCCATGGCCCGAGAAGTAGAAGACCACCGTATCACCAGGGACCGATGACTGGCCCGCACTGTCCAGCGCCACAATGATTGCGCTACGGTCCGCCGGGCCGACCGCGATACCTGGCGGCAGGCCGGTCGGGTCGGTCGACAGGACGGTGATGTCCGCCACCGGAATGCCGCGCGCGATCAGCACCTCGGCCATCAGGCGGGCATCGTTCGGGGGGCCCTTCAGGTCGGCGTCAAGAACCTTGTAGTCCCCGACACCCACCACGACCGCACGCACCTCGGCCACCACGGGCGAAGCCAGGGTCAAGGCAAGCGTCAAGCAAAGGAAGAACGGGTGCCGCTTCATGCAGGCAGGATACCGGCACGCGGGCACCGGGCAACCCCTGCCATGCAAGTGACTGCATTTGTCATCCCGACTTTGGTGGCAGAGCCCTGCGATAGTGGCGGCAGTTGCCCGTTCGACGGGAAGGGTCCGGCCAGTCCGCATTGCGCACCGGCCGGGTTGGCATCAGGCCGATGCCGCCGGCTTTTCGATCGCCGCCCGCAGGGCTGCTTCCTGTTCGTCCGACAGCGACGTCTGCACCACCCGCCCCTTGGCGTGGAAGTCCGACAGGCCGGCCAGCACCTTGTCGCCGGTCATCTGGCGCACCAGAACGCAGACGGCAGCACCGCCATCGGTCAAGGATGCCCCGATGTCCTTCATCTTGTCGTCGTTGATGCCGATGTCGGTGAACCTGCCCGACAGCGCCCCCGCCCCGGCCCCCACGGCGGCACCCAACAGCGGGTTCAGGAACAGAAGGCCGACCAGAGCGCCCCACATGCCCCCGCCGACAGCGCCGGTCGCGGTCATGTTCACTGCCTGATGCAGCGCCACCTTGCCATCAGCCGACTTGGTCACGACGACAACGTCTTCCATCTTCAACAGATAGTCACCCTGCATCTTGACCAATGCGGCGCGCATTTCAAATGCGGTCGCCTCGTCATCGAAGGCCCCAACGATCAGCCCCGCCATGATGGTATCTCCCACTTTGGCAATGCCGGAAAGCCCGGCGTCGCGGGGCACCTTGCGACCGTTAGGTGACAGGCACAAGACGGCAACAGAAGGCCCGGCGGGTGTCAGCCTTTCAGCTCATCCGTGATCCGGACCTGACCGACCGCACCCTTCAGCTTGGCCCGGTAGATCACCACGCCTTCTGCAACCCGCATCACATAGGTCCGGGTTTCGGCAAAGGGGATGGTCTCGACCCAGTCCACCACATCGACATCGGCGCGGCGGGGGTCGCCGAATTCGCCGATCCAGCGGCGTGGACGGCCGGGGCCAGCATTGTAGCCCGAGGCGATCAGGGCGATGGAGGGGCCGAATTCCTCGGCCATCTCGGCCAGATAGGCCGCGCCCATCGCGACGTTGTAGGCCGGGTCAGACGTCAGCTTGGACGCATCGTATGGCTTGCCCAGCTTGTCTGCCATGTGCTTGGCCGTGCCGGGCAAGACCTGCATCAGCCCCCGCGCATCGGCCGAGGACCTTGCGGCGGGGTCAAACTCGCTTTCCCGGCGCGCAATGGCCAGGGCCAGCGCGCGACTGACGCTGAGGCCATCGGGCACGAAGTCCGGCACCGGGTAGTATGCGCGCGGCAGGATCAGCCCGCGCTCCGCCGCCGCCTTGCCAAGCAGCACCGCCAGATGCGGCTGATCCCAATCCAGCGCCATGTCCGCCATCTGCGATAGCCCCGTGTCGTCCTGGCTTTCCGCCAGATGCAGCAGGAAGCGTTTGGCCTGCGTCAGATCGCCCGCCTCCAGCAAAAGCCGGGCCGCTGCCAGCACGGACGACTGGGCGAAAGCTGCCCCACGCCAGTCCGGAGCGGTTGCCCCTGACAGCAAGCCCGGGTCCAGCGACATCCCCAGCCGCTCGGCCGCCAACAAGCCATAGAACGCTGTCTGATGCACCGCCGCTGCGCGAAAGTTTTCCGACCCGTCCTGCCCCGCCGCCTCTTTCGCGCGGCCGATCCAGTATTCGGCCCGGGCAACACTGATCGGGGTCGAGACGCCCGCGCGAAGCTGTTCGAAATGCTTTTGCGCGGACTGGGGGTCGTTCAACCGGCGCAGGGCGATGAAACCGGACAGAAACTCCAGATCTGCATAGTCGGACGCGCCGCCACCGCCCGGCGAGATGAAGTGGTTGGCCGCCACGCGGTAAGCCTCGGCTGCGCGGCCCTTGCGCATCAGCCAGCGCGCCAGAATCGCGCGACGTTCGGCCCAGGCTTCGGGACGGCCAAGGGCCTTGGCGCTGGTCGAGCGGTCCAGGATCAGCGTCAGCGCCTCGTCATAAAGATCGCGCTGCATCCGCCAGATGAAACGGTCATGCGCCAGCCCCGGATCATCCTGCAACGCCTTTGGCACCGCCTCGATCAGGGCAGTGACACCTTGTTCTTCGCCCTGAAGGCCAAGCCGGGCGCGGGCAAGCGCCGCAAGGTCCTTGCCGACGCGGGGCAGCATCCGCTTTGCCTCGGCCCGCCTGCTGCTCCACAGAAGCGTGTCAAGCCGCAGCTCGTGGACAAAGCCCACCGCTTCGGGGGAAAGGGCGATCAGGGCGGCTTCTTCGTCGGTGGTCAGCGAGAGGTCCGCCCAGGCGCGCATCGCCTCGGTCTCGGCGTCGGCCATCCGGCCCCTGGCCTGCAGGGCGCGGACATAGGCCAGCGCCCCGGTCCCGGTTTCCGGCAGCCCGGCGGCGAACCACGCAATGACCCGGTCGGGATCATCCGACCGCGCCACCGCTTCCTCGCCCTTTTCGCGCAAAAGTGGCAGGCCGGGCCAGTCCGGGTTGCGGGACAGGAAGTCCTCATACTCGCCCAGTCGGCCTTCGCCGGCGCGCAGGCGTTGCCATTCGATCACGTCGCGGCCCACGCCTGCGGGCGCTACGGCAAGCGCGCCGTCCCAATCCTTGCCGGATGCCAGGTCCAGTGCGGTGCGCATGGCCTGGACGGTATCCGCCGCAAGCGGGGCAGCCTGCAAAAGCGCGACGGCAAGCGGGACGGCAAGGATCAGGCGCGAAAAGCGGGCAAATGATTTCATGCGACTGAATCTGCCTGACACGCTGCCGGGCCACAACCCACGACTGCGTCAGCAGGCCAAGACTTGGCTTTGACCTGCCCAACCGCTAGAAGGAACGCGCTTTCGGGCAATTCCGCCCAGCGACCCCGCCCAGCGAAAAGGAGAAGCGTCATGATCAAAGGGTCCCTTCCTGCCCTGGTGACGCCGTTCAAGAACGGCGAGCTGGATCTCGGCGCACTGAAGAAACTTGTCGACTGGCACATTGCCGAAGGATCGCATGGCCTGGTTCCGGTGGGCACCACGGGGGAAAGCCCGACGCTTTCCCATGCCGAACATCAGCGGGTGATCGAAGAGGTTGTGACCATTGCCGCCGGTCGCGTGCCGGTGATCGCGGGGGCAGGGTCGAACAACACCGTCGAAGGCATCAGCCTGATCCGCCATGCCGAAAAGGTCGGCGCCACGGCGGCGCTGGTCGTGACGCCCTATTACAACAGGCCCACACAGGCAGGCCTGATCGCGCATTACACCGCGCTGCATGACTGCTGCCAGTTGCCGATCATCATCTATAACATTCCCGGCCGGTCGGTCGTCGACATGACGCCCGACACGATGGGCACGCTGGCCAAGCTGCCCCGGATCATCGGCGTCAAGGATGCCACCGGCAAGATCGAGCGGGTGAGCCAGCAGCGCGCGTCCTGCGGGGCGGATTTCATCCAGCTGTCGGGCGAGGATGCGACGGCGCTGGGCTTCAACGCCCATGGCGGGGTAGGCTGCATCAGCGTGACCGCCAACGTTGCCCCCCGCCTGTGCGCCGAGTTCCAGGACGCGACCCATGCAGGGGATTATACCCGCGCGCTGACGTATCAGGACCGCCTGATGCCCCTGCATGAGGCGATCTTCATCGAGCCGGGTCTTGTTGGTGCGAAATACGGGCTGTCCCTGCTGGGTCTGTGCAGCGAAGAGGTCCGCCTGCCGCTGGTCGGTCTGACTGATGGCACCAAGGCGAAGATCAAGGCCGCGATGCAGCACGCCGGGCTGATCAACTGACCGCACGAGGGCAAGGTCGGCAGGGGCCCTGTCCGGACCGGTACCAAGGACCACAGCCATGACCCTGACCGACAATCAGCGCGGGGCGGCCTTCATGACCGCCTCGATGGCGGGCTTTGCCGTCGAGGATGTCTTCGTCAAGGCGGCGGCCAGCACGTTGCCCCTGGGCCAGGTCCTGCTGACGGTCGGCCTGATCGGCATGATCAGCTTTGCCATGATGGTCCGCGCCCGGGCCGAGCCGCTGTTTCCCCCAGCGTTCCGGTCGCCCGCCATGCTGATCCGCTGCGGGTTCGAGGTGACGGGACGGCTGTTCTACGGCCTTGCGATCACCTTGACCGCGCTGTCCACCACCTCGGCCATCCTGCAGGCGACGCCGCTGGTCGTGGTTGCCGGGGCGGCGCTGGTCTTTGGCGAACGGGTCGGATGGCAGCGCTGGCTTGCCGTGGTCGCGGGCTTTGCGGGTGTGATGGTCATTCTGCGGCCGGGCTCCGATTTCTCGGCGCTGTCGCTTCTGGCCGTTGTGGGGCTGATCGGCTTTGCCGGTCGTGATCTGGCCACAAGGGCTGCACCCAAGGGTCTGTCCAACCGCCAGCTTGGCGCGCTTGGCTTTGCGATGTTGGCATGCGCCGGGGCCATCCTGCTTGCGGTGACTGGCGAAGCGAGGGTGCCACACGGGCACGAACTGCTTTTCCTGGCCGGGGCCACGGTTTTCGGCATGCTGGGCTATCACGCCCTGACCTATGCCATGCGAACGGGCGAGGTGTCGGCCGTCACGCCATTTCGCTATACCCGGCTGGTCTTTGCGCTGATCCTTGCGATGGCGTTTTTCGGCGAGCACCCGGATGCGGCGACCTGGATCGGGGCGGCGCTGGTCGTGGGGTCTGGGATCTATGCCCTGACGCGCAGCCGGGACTGACGGCAGCCCCCTGTCACATCCTGTGATAAGGCGATCCCCCAAGGATCGTCGCGGCGCGATACAGCTGTTCGGCCAGCATCACGCGCACCAGCATGTGCGGCCAGACCATGCGGCCAAGGCTGATCACCAGATCTGCCCGCGCCCGAAAGGCAGGGTCAACCCCGTCTGCGCCGCCGATGACAAAGGCCGCGTCCTGCCGCCCGCCATCGCGCCACATGGCCAGCACTTGCGCAAATTCCGGGCTGGACAGGGTCTTGCCACGTTCGTCCAGCACGCATAGCGCCGCGCCGTCGGGAACCGCCCGTGTCAGAAGCAGGCCCTCTGCCGACATGCCGCCGCCGCGCTTGTCCTCGACCTCGTGCTCGGTCACCGGGCCAAGGCCCAGGGGCCGCCCGGTCCGGTCCAGCCGTTTCAGGTAGTCATCGACAAGGTCGCGCTCCGGCCCCGACCGCACCCGGCCCACGGCACAGAGATGCAGCCGCATCAGGCCTCGGCGATACGATGCGCCCCGCCCGGAAGCCACATCTTTTCAAGCTGATAGAACTCTCGCACTTCGGGGCGGAAGACATGGACGATCACATCGCCCGCGTCGATCAGCACCCAATCGCCGGTGTCCTTGCCTTCCATGCGCACGAGGATCCGCATTTCCTGCTTCAGGCGGTCTGCGAGCTTTTCGGAAATCGACGCCACCTGACGCGACGACCGGCCCGAGCAGATGACCATGTAATCTGCCACATCCGACCGGCCGCGCAGGTCGATCTGGACAATGTCCTCGGCCTTGTCGTCATCGACGGATTTAAGGATCAGCGCCAGAAGGTCGTCAGGGCTGTGCCCCTGCGAGGTTTCGGGGCGCTGACCAACGGGCAGGCCGGTGGCAGGATCAGAATGCGACAGGACAGGTCCTCCTTTACGGGCGCGGACAACGGGCAGCCCCCGCGCCGGGTGTTCGGTGCAAACCTAGCACCCGGCAGGTGCAATCTCAACCGAAGGCGGGCGCCTACGCCGATTTCCGCGCCATGGCAAGCCCGGAAGGCACCGACTGGCAGCCCCGCGATCGGACCAACGGCCGACGGCGGTATTCGTGAAAGCAGTCAGCGGATGGTAAAGGCCACTTCGTTCCGCCGCTTCCAGGGCAGGGTCATCGGCGCGTCGTAGAAATAGTAGTGCGGACCGGCGGTGATGGTCAGGCCTTGACCTTCGGCCCATCCGCGCAGGTCCTCGGCACGGCTGGCAAGGGCTGCGGTGGTGGGGATGCCGGAAAACCGCAAGACGGCCAGGCGCACGGGGTCGGTGGTGACAAGGCGGATGCGGCTGTCGTTCGGCTTTGGCAGCGTTTCCAGCGTGTATTTGCTGGGCATCATGAACTGCACGGTCCAGCCCTTTGCCGATTCGGTCTGGGTGACTGGCGTCGTCATGTCGATCTTTTCCGACTGGCTTACGGGCGTTGTCATCGCGACCCTGGCCTTCGCCTCGTTGCCGCCGAAGATATAGCCTGCCAGCACCCGGAAGCCCGCGCGGATCGCGGCGTCGCGACTGCCGGAAACCGTCACTTCAGCTGCGATGTGGGGGGGATAGCGGCGCAACTCGAACGCGCCATCGGTGGCGTCAACCGTGTATGCGGGGGTTTCGTTGCCATTGTACATCTGAGCTTCCGATGCGGTAAGGGCGCCAAGCGTGACAACAAGGGCGAGAAGCCAGCGCATATCTGCGTCCTGCGATTTCGGTATGACACACAGGTGTGCGTGCCGGGGTTGCTTTGAAAGGGGCAAAGGCGTATTTCGCTGACCATGACGCGATTTTTCGACATTGCCGACCATGATCGCCTGCCGTGGCGGTTCACCGCGCTGAACCGGTCTGTCCTCGCACGACTTGCCTGACGCTGTCCCTGCGTCACCCGTTTTCCCCATTCGCCAAACAGATGAGATGAGCCATGACCGCTCTGCGCACCCTTTACGACAAGATCTGGGACGACCACGTCGTTCATCAGGCCGATGACGGCACCTGCCTGCTGTATATTGACCGCCACCTCGTCCACGAAGTGACCAGTCCCCAGGCCTTTGAAGGCCTGCGGATGACCGGCCGCAAAGTCCGTGCGCCCGAAAAGACCATCGCGGTGCCGGATCACAACGTGCCGACCACGCTGGACCGCGCCAATGCGGCGACGATGACCGAAGACAGCCGCATCCAGGTGGACGCGCTGGACAAGAACGCCAAGGATTTCGGGATCAACTACTACCCGGTGTCCGACGTCCGTCAGGGCATCGTCCACATCGTCGGACCCGAGCAGGGCTGGACCCTGCCCGGCATGACTGTCGTTTGCGGTGACAGCCACACCGCCACGCATGGCGCGTTCGGCAGCCTTGCGCACGGGATCGGCACGTCGGAGGTGGAGCATGTTCTGGCCACCCAGACGCTGATTCAGCGCAAGGCCAGGAACATGAAGGTAGAGATCACCGGCAGCTTGCGCCCGGGTGTCACCGCAAAGGACATCACCCTTAGCGTGATCGGCGAAACCGGCACCGCTGGCGGCACCGGCTATGTCATCGAATACTGCGGCCAGGCGATCCGCGAGCTTTCCATGGAAGGCCGGATGACCGTCTGCAACATGGCGATCGAAGGCGGCGCGCGGGCTGGCCTGATCGCACCGGACGAGAAAACCTTCGCCTATTGCATGGGGCGGCCCCACGCGCCGAAAGGGGCGAAATGGGAGGCGCGAAGGCGCGCATTTCGACAAGGTGGTGACGATCCGTGGCGAAGACATCGCCCCCGTCGTGACCTGGGGCACCAGCCCCGAAGACGTGCTGCCGATCACCGGCGTGGTCCCGAACCCCGCCGACTTCACCGGCGGCAAGGTCGAAGCCGTGCAGCGGTCGCTTGACTACATGGGCCTCAAACCCGGTCAGAAACTGTCCGAGATCGAGATCGACACCGTCTTCATCGGGTCCTGCACCAATGGCCGGATCGAAGACCTGCGCGCCGCCGCTGCCATCCTGAAGGGCAAGAAGATTGCCGTGAAACGCGCGATGGTCGTCCCCGGATCGGGTCTGGTCCGCGCACAGGCCGAGGAAGAAGGTCTGGCGCAGATCTTCCTTGATGCGGGCTTTGAATGGCGGCTTGCGGGCTGTTCGATGTGCCTTGCGATGAACCCCGACCAACTGGCCCCCGGTGAACGCTGTGCGGCCACCTCCAACCGCAACTTCGAGGGCCGTCAGGGGCGCGGGGGCCGGACGCATCTGTTGTCTCCCGCGATGGCTGCGGCTGCGGCGATCACCGGGCGGCTGACGGATGTGCGGACGTTGATGGGGGAGATGGTCTGATGGCTGATCCAATAGCAGTGAATTGGGTCACTTTGGCCGGATACTCAATATCCCAACAATTGAAGCATGAAGGGATTAGTTTCGATGCTTTTGACATAATCGAACGATCCATTGCCGGTGGCGCCAAGAAAGTGCGTCAGAAGATCGTGGCGGGTCTTGCAAAGGACCTTCGAGCTGAATGCTTGGAGCAAGAGTTGGGGGACATTCAGAAGGTCCAACATGGCTGCTATTGCATTAGTCTTTCAGGAGGTTTCTCTCTCGACTATGCTGGAGGGTCATCTCCCGTTCTCTACATAGGAAGCGGGGCAGTCTACTCTCGAATGAAGTCTCACCTATCTGGAAAACTCTTCGACTTTGCTGAGGCCTTGCAATCTATACCACTTGCATTCTCGTTTTGTGATCTTGACGACCTCGATAACGCGACCTCCTTGCAGAGGGAACTGGAACAATCCCTGCTCAGCAAATTTGCGACGACCATAGACCCATCGCTTCCACTTCTTAACGCCAAGAACGCTAAAAGTGGAGCAAGCAGTACTAGATTTGTCACCGGTTGGGACAAGCCTCTTCAAAAGAAGAAAGGTAAGAGCACGCTCGAGTGGCTCATAAAACCATCGGATAGCGCAAACTGGAAAGGCGCGTTGCAATAATGGAAAAGTTCACCACCCTGACCGGGATCGCGGCCCCGATGCCGCTGGTCAACATAGACACCGACATGATCATTCCCAAACAGTTCCTGAAGACCATCGCCCGCACCGGCCTTGGCAAGAACCTGTTCGACGAAATGCGCTATACGCTGGACGGTGCCGAAATCCCCGGGTTCGTGCTGAACCAGCCCGCCTATCGCAAATCGCAAATCCTTGTGGCCGGGGACAACTTCGGCTGCGGCTCGTCGCGCGAACACGCCCCTTGGGCGCTTCTGGATTTCGGTATCCGCTGCGTGATCTCGACCAGCTTTGCCGACATCTTCTTCAACAACTGCTTCAAGAACGGCATCCTTCCCGTGGTGTTGCCACAGGCCGCAATCGACCATCTGATGGACGACGCCCGCAAGGGTGAAAACGCCCGGCTCACGGTGGATCTGGAAAGCCAGACCGTCACCGCCTCGGACGGCACGACCTTTGCGTTCGAGGTGGACGCCTTCAAGAAGCATTGCCTGATGAACGGGTTGGATGACATCGGCCTGACCATGGAAAAGGCCAGTGCCATCGACACCTACGAGGCAAAGGCAGCAACGCTGCGCCCCTGGGCCTGAGAGTCCGGGCGTCCGCGCGGCGCTCGTCCGTCCGGGCGGACGCAATACGTTCAAGTCCGGCCATTTCTTTGGGATTGACCCTGAAATGGCCACAAAGCTTTGGTTTCTGGGGGCGCAGGATTACGACTCGGCCAATGTGAGGCGGACTTGGGCAGACTTGATGCGATCCGGACTGGCATGAAGGACCTGACGGCTGGAAAGCTGCAGGTGCGGATCGTGTCGTCCATGGACGGGGCCGCGCGCAGTTGGCTGAACCGGGCGACCGGGGCGGCCGTGCGGGGCTTTCTTGTCATGGTGCTGGTGGTGCTGCCATCGGTCATCCTGCCGGGCATCGGCACGGACACCAAACAGATCGTGGCGCTGGTGGCGCTGTTCGCCGGGACGCTGGTCTTTGTCGAATACAATGCCGTCTATCCCAGCCTTGTCGAGTTTCGTGATGGCGCGCCTTTCAACCGCATCCGGTATCTCATGCTTCTGGCGACGGTGCTGCTCTTGTCGGTCATCGTGGCCGATCGGCAGGATCCGACCACGGTGTCGCGGCTGATCCGCGCCTTGGGCGATGTGATCGGGCAAGCACTGGACTTTCCCTATTCGCCGGTCCGGCTGGCCACCCAGCTTCTGGCGGACTCGGCCACGACCGAACAGATCCTTGATCTGCGGACCGCGGCGGGCACGGCCTATCTGGTCTCCCTCATCTCGCTTGCGGTCTTTGTGGTCGTGCTCAAGATCGCGGGCTGGCCATCGACCAAAAGCGCCTTCAACGTCTGGGTCAACCTGCCCACGTTCGAGCCGACAGCGGGTGGTGATGTTGTCGACCGGCTGGAGCGGGATGCCCGCGTGAACCTTGCCGTGGGCTTTCTTTTGCCCTTTGTGGTGCCGGCGCTGATTGCGCTGATAACTTCGGGTCTGCCGCCGGATGCCGTCACCTCGCCCCAGACCCTGATCTGGACCATGGCGGCCTGGGCCTTTCTGCCGGCAAGCCTTCTGATGCGCGGGGTTGCGATGGGGCGCGTGGCCGACATGATCCGGGTCAAGCGTGATCGCAAGATCGCAAGTGAGGCTGCCGCAACCCGCACCGACGAAGAGAAGGATGATCTCTGATCTCCCGACGCTGCCTGGCCGCCTGAACCGGGTTCTGGCTTTGTCCTTTGCTGCCTGCAGTTTACCACTGGTCGCCGGGGCCGAGACGTTGCGCATCGCGACCTGGAACGCCTCGCTGGACCGCACTGGCCCCGGGTTGCTTGTCCGGGACCTGGCGCGAGCGGATGATCCGCAGATCGCAGCGCTGGTGCGGGTGCTGGTGGACCTGGATGCCGACGTGATCCTGCTGACCGCAGTCGACTATGACCGGGGTGGGGTGGCGCTGGGCCTGCTTGCGGACCGGTTGGCCGCCGCCGGGATCGACTATCCCCATCGCTTTGCCTTGCGTCCGAACACCGGATTGCAGACCGGCTTTGACGTTGATGGCAACGGCCGGATCGGTGATCCGCGCGATGCGCAGGGGTTTGGCCTTTATTCGGGTCAGGGCGGGATGGCCGTGCTGTCGCGTCTTGCGATAGACACCGAAGCGGCGCGCGACTTCTCTGGCTTTCTATGGCGTGACCTGCCGGGCGCGTTGATCCCCGAAGGAACCGACCCGGGCCTGTTGGCCGTGCAACGCCTTGCCACCACCGGATTCTGGGATGTGCCGGTTCTTACCGCGTCCGGCCCGGTTCATCTGCTGGCCTGGCACGCCACCCCGCCTGTCTTCGACGGCACTGAGGATCGCAACGGCCGCCGCAACCATGACGAGGCGGCGTTCTGGCGCCTGTTCCTGGACGGAGCCCTGCCGATACAGCCGCCAAGCGCGCCCTTCATACTGCTGGGCGACGGGAACCTTGACCCCGAGGATGGCGACGGTCTGCGCGACGGGATGACCGCCTTGCTTGCTCATCCCGCCTTGCAAGACCCGCGCCCGCAAGGGCTGCATGGCCGGGTCGAGCCCGCGCATCAGGGTGATCCGGCGCTGGACACGGTGCTGTACGATGGGCTTGGCGGTCTGCGGCTTGACTATGTGCTTCCCTCATCGGGGCTTAAAGTGACCGGTTCCGGCGTGCTGTGGCCCGCCCCGGATGGCCTGCTTGCCCCCGATCTTGCGGCGGCGTCGCCGCATTTCCCGGTCTGGGTCGATATCGACCTGCCGTGAGTCCGGACGTGTCTGTCAGCAGACCACGACCTGCGCCGGATCAAGAAGAAAGGGCGCCACGATCCCGCAGGTGTCCGACAGGGGCAGCAAGGTGTCCGGCACCTCCATCCCGATCACGTCGCGCATGAAACGCGCCCGCGCCTCGCACCGGCGGGCGACGTTGGGGAACCGATGCGCCAGGTCGGCGCGCAACGCGGAGTCCGCGATCACATAGCCGTCTTCCATCCGGGTCGAGCCATAGACCGGGTGGCCGGGGATCACGTCCATCTGCATGGCCATGCCGCTGGCCAGCGCATCGGTCGACCCCTCGCGGATGGGTGAGGATACCCATTCGTCCAGCCCGATCAGATGGCCGGGGTTCAGCGTGACGCCAAAGGTTTCTGCGGGAAGCGCCGCCATCATGTGCCGCCAGACATAACCGCCCGACACCCCCGGCCGCATCATCGCGCACCAGTCCGACATCGCGGTAACGTAGGGTTCGACAAAGGCCCCGACATAGTCCCGCGCTGCGGGCGGCAGATCGGTGTCGCCTTGCGCCAGCCACCCGGTCCGGCAGATGTTCGCGCCCCAGTGGCAGATGTTGAAGCCCAGATGCTGCCCCTTGGTCAGGTGCTGTCCGGATGGCCCGCTGAGACCGGGCGCGTCGCCCATGGCAAAGGTCATGTGGCAGCCAAGGGGCAAGCCGCCGACCCGTGCTGCCTCGACCGCCGCGAAGTCGGTCATCCCTTCGCGAAAGGCAAAGACCATCCGCTTCAGCGCGACGGCCGCCATGTGGTTGGCAAACTCCAGCCGCGCGATGTCGGCCGCGTCCACCTTGGCGCGCAGCCCGTGACCGGGGTGCATCAGCAGGCCGGTCGCGTTTTCCACGCGTGCAGCCAGACGGCGAAGCGGGTCTGCCAGAAAGGCCGGGATGTCCAGCGCGGTGGCTGGATCGTCCACCTCACCTTCGTCGAACCATTTCCAGCCGATGGCCCCCACGCGATCATCCAGCGCCAGCATGTCGGCCAGCCAGTCGATCAGCCGCCGCCCGCCACGCGGCTGGCTGGGCAAGGACAGGCTGGCGCAATGGCCGACCCGCACGATCCCGGCCTGCACCAGCGGCGAGATGGCGGTGTAGGCCAGGCACTCGTTCCCAGCCAGAAGCAGCGCGTCGGCTGGGGTGACGACCAGAACCGCCTCTTCAAAGCGGGGATCAAAGCCCGTCAGCCAATGCAGGTTGGCCGCGTGTTCCCGGTCGCCGTAGACCACGATCACATCATGCCCGCGGTCCGCCGCCGCAGCCCGCAAGGCCGAAAGCCGTGCTTCGCCTTCGGCAAGGGTAAACGCCGGCGGCAGGTCTGGCGTGCCGTTGTCGGGCCAGTCGATTCGGATCAGTCGGGACATGGCGCACCTTCCTTTCGTGGCAGCTTAATGCACCCGTGCGGACCAGACCAAGGATTTGCTGCGGCGGGGTGCGCCCGGATGCCCGGCTTTTCCGCAGCGACGTGAGGGCCAGTCTTGCGCCCGCGCCTGCCTTGGCCTATATCGCAGGTCGAGAGGTTGGCGCGGGCAGGTGCCTCGCCAACCCGGTCAGGTCCGGAAGGAAGCAGCCGTAACGAGCCCCACTTGGGTCGTTGTCCAGCCTCTCACCCTTTCCCCCATTGCAGATCTGCTTTTGTTGGGCGCCCTTGTGCGCAAGGGGTCAAGCTACCTTTGCTGATTAAAATCAGGGTGGTGACGTTCCGGCCATCCATCATCTTCCGAACCGGGGCAGAACCCGATCCGAAATGGTCGGCGGCATGGTCACGAATGATCCGCGACAAGTGGGTTCCCACGCCACCTGCAGCTACGCCCGGAAGATCGACCGGAAGACCCTGGGTCCGCTCTTGCACCGGCGCGGGAGCATCCCGCCAACTCAGCCATGAAGAAAGTCGGTCAGCTGTCGGGGACATGCGGCATCCTTTCTGACAAGAGGGGACAGGAATGGCCGGATGGGCGGATCGCCTGCATCGCCAGGGCCAATAATCTGCAAGGCACATGGCGCATTGGCGCAGCGGCTTGAAAAGTTCGCAGTCCCTTGCAATCGGGCTTGGGGGAAATGCGTTGCTTGGCATGAGGGCGCTGAAGGGCAGCACGGCTACTGAGGAAACTGTTCTTTCCATATCCTAGAAACCTGAGCTTTCACACAGCCTTGGCAGAGAACGGTCATTGGCCGAAGTTTCGGTGACTGGCCAGCAGGAGCCTCACGATACTCTGTTCTGAAAGTTACCCAAAACGGGCATCTCATCACTTGTAGTATTGCGGACGATCTCTAGGCTTTCCCAAAGGAAACCCAAGGGAATAGCAGATGGAACGGCGTGACGTGCTGAAGGCGGCGGCCTTGACCGCAACGACGGCGGCAACGCTGGGCGGCATCGTGGGCGGCGGGGCCACTTCGGCCTCGGCACAGGAAAGCAAGGGGATTGGCGTGGTGGATATCCCGCCGCTTGACCCGGCCTATTTCGTACCCGGACGGTTTGCTGGCAAGACCATGATCGTGACCGGCTCGGCCCGTGGCATGGGGGCCGGGGCGGCGATCCGCGCGGCGCGCGAGGGGGCGAATGTCGTTGGCGTGGACATCCTTGGCGAGCTTGGGCAATCGGTGGTCGATGCCATCGTGGCCGAAGGCGGCAAGGCGGTGTTCGTGGCGGGTGACATCGCCGAGGAGGACACCTCGACCCGGATGATCGCGGCGGCGGTGGACACTTTCGGCGGGCTGGATCTTGCGATCAACAATGCCGGCGTGATGGACGGGGTCAGTCCTGCCGAGCCACCGGACTATGCCAGCCAGAAGGACCTGGTGTTCGCGCGGCTTCATGAAAGCACCGATGCCTATTGGGAAAACGTGATCCGCACCAATGTCACCGGCACCTGGCGCAACCTCAGGGCCGAACTCCGTCAGATGGTGGCGCAGGGCAGGGGCGGAGCGATTGTGAACGTCGGTTCGATCGCCGGGCTGACCGGGCTTGCCGGAAACCCGGCCTATGTGGCGACGAAGCATGCGGTCAATGGCATGACGCGGAATGCGGCTGTGGATTATGCGCCTTATGGAATCCGGGTGAATTCGGTCAACATGGCGGCGACCGACACGCCGATGGTCGCCCGGGCCGGCGCGATGGTGGCCGCGTCGATGGGCGATGTTCAGGGGCCGACGATGGGGCGGGTCAAGACGCAAAGCCTGCTGGCCTATGCCGACAGTGCCCACCGTCCGGCCACGGTGGCCGAACAGGTTGCCATGATGCTGTTTCTGCTGTCTGCTGAAGCCTCGAACTTCACAGGGGCGCTTTATGCCACGGACGGCGGCTGGACGGCATACTGACGAACCCGCGGGGGGCGCGGCACCGGAGACCACGCGCACTTCGGTGTCTGCCGCGCTTGAGGCAAATTACCCAACGGTCCAGTATCATTACGTCCAGTTTCTTGCCGAGCATCTGACCGATTGCCGCAAGACGCTGGGCGGCGATTTCGATGATCTGATGATGCTGGCGGTGCTTGGCCAGCGCTTTCTGCAGGCCCGACGAGATCGGGACGCTGGCGATTCCCGCTCAGAAGAGCGGATCTGGATGTCGGCGCTGAGACTTTCGGATGTGACGGGCGTGCCGCGCGAATCCGTGCGGCGCAAGTTGAAGCGGCTGGCCGAACGGGGTTGGGTGATGCAGGACCCTGCGAATGGCTGGCGGCTTGCAGGGTCTTTCGAGCTTGCAAACGCCCGAATCGACCTGGGCGATCTTGACCGCCGCGGGCTTAACCGGCTGGGCAAGCTGATGGCCGCGCTGTTGCCGCTGTTGTCCGAAACCAGGCCGGTGTCCCGTGAAGCGGACTCCCCGTAGCGGGCCTGAACGGATCAGGCCGGTCATTGGAATGCCCTAGAAGATCGTGAAGCCGCCGTCGGTGTTGTAGGTCGAACCTGTGACGTTCGACGCTTCCTGCGACAGAAGGAACAGCATGATCGCCACCTGTTCGGCCGCAGTCGATCCGCGCTTTTTCTGGTCGCTGAACTGCAGAAGGCTCATGCTTTTGTAAAGCCCGATCCCGGTATCGGCAAAGCTCGTCTCGCGGCGCTGGCCGATGATCTCGTAAGCGCGGTCGAACATCGGGGTCATCGTCGTGGCCATCCCGACCGAATTCACGCGGATGCCATAGGCGGCGCAGTCGATGGCGGCGGTCTTGGTCATGCCCTGCACCGCGTGTTTCGAGGTGACATAGGGCACCGTGCCACCAAAGCCCCGGATGCCCGCAACCGATGCGACGTTGACGATCGCCCCGCCCCGGTTCTGCGCGATCATCTGGCGGATTTCGTGGCGCAGCGAATAGAAGGTGCCGTAGACGTTCACCTTTACCACCCGGTCAAAGTATTCGTCGCCTGCTTCGTCAAAGCGGGCCATCACGCGGTCTTTCTGGTTGGGGTAGTCGATGGGTTCATCGGGGTTGAGCGCATCCATCACGCCCGCATTGTTGAGCGCCCCATCAAGCCCGCCATAGGTCGAAACGGCCAGCTTCACCATCGCTGCACAGACCGCATCTTCAGAGATGTCGCCGGCAAGAAAGACCGCGTTGCCGCCCTGCGCCTTGATGTCTTCGATCACCGAGGCGCCCAGATCGGCAAGAATATCGACACCGACCACATTGGCGCCTTCCTTCGCCAGGCGGCGCGCGGCAACCTCGCCCATGCCGCGGGCCGACCCGGTGACGATGATCGTCTTGCCGGCAAAGCGACCGGGAATGAAATAGTCGTCGGGGACCGGGGCGACGTTCATCCGGCCTTCAATCTTCGGATCGGCAGGGTCCCAGGGGGATGCCACGGGGCCAAGGGCGACCGAGGCCTGCGCCTTCGCCTCTTCGGTGGCAGCGGTGACGGTTGCGGCGGCGGCAGCGGCGACGCCGATGCCCTTCAGGATCTCGCGACGTTCGACCATGGGAAATCTCCTTGCTGTAGAGGGATCAGAATGCGTAGCGGACGAAGACCATCGCGCTGAGCCAGTTCTTCTCGGTGCCACCCAAGGCGTCCGTCACGGACTGGCCGGGGACGGTATAGGCGATGTGCCCGTGCACATAGACGTTGCGGCTGGCGAACCATTTCACCGTCACGTTGGCCTCGTAGCCGTATTCGTCATCCGACATGAAGGTCAGCGCCGGATTGCCGCCGATGTTGTTGGTCTGGTCGGCACGGAAGGCCCAAAGCTGGGGGACAACCTCGACCTGCGGCGAAACGCGGAACCGGGCCTGAATGCGGTGGGCGATCACGTTGCTGTCCTGCACCACCTTGAAATGGTTCGCCCCCTGCACCCACTGCTCGCCGTTGCCGCCTGACAGCAGCGGGTCCCAGCGTTCATAGGTTGCGGTCGCCGGGTCATCGCCAGAGAAGTAGGAAAGCCGGTAACTGACCGCCGGGGTCCACTTGGCGTTGGCGAAGGAATAGCCGATCTCGGCGTAACCGGCACGGGCGTCCATGTCGAAGGTGTCGTTGCTCTGGCGCGCCATCTCGGCGCCGCCGAAGAAGCCGGAGGTTCCCCCTGGCTGGGTATAGGTGAAGCGCAGGTCCCAGAGGTTCAGCCCTTCCCGGGTGCCGGCGATCCCGCCGGTGGGGCTGAAGTACTTCTGCGTGGACTCGGGCACCGTCAGGTAGCTGGCCCCCAGCAACAGCCCCGGCCGCACGATGGATTCGACATTGACGCCAGTGATGACGGTTTCGGTATCGAGGATCGGCAACTCGTCCGGATCGACATAGAAGGCCTCGAATTTGGTGTTGTTCCAACCGATCTGGCCAAGGACCAGCATGTCCGATGACCAGCGCGCATTGGCCTGCAGGGCCGCACGCTCTTGCCCGTTGGCAGCGGTATTCGCAATCAGGAAGGCATTGGCGAGCGTGAAGCGCTGCCGCCCGGCGCTTACATTGAAGGTCAGCCGATTGCCGGCCTCATCCGTTTTGCCGGTGACAAACCCAACGTAGGCATCCTCGATGCCGGTGTAGGTTCGCGCCTCATCGGTGAACAGTTCTTGCCCGCGCGACATCGAGGTGATGGCGCTGAGACCGCCATAGACGAAGAGGTTGTCAGAAAGCGGGGTGATCCCGTACAGCCCGTAGTGCAGGTAGGCCTCGGCCCACTGGTCCCAACCGGCTCCGGCAGGTGAACCGGACACAAGCGGGTTGCCCGGCAGCATCAGGTCCGGGCGGCCATACCAGGCGTTGTTGTTTGCGTAGTAAAGGCTGAAGAGGTCAAGCTTGTAGCGCAGGACCGTGCCGTTCCGGTCATAGAGAAGCGGCAGGTCGCCCCGATCCCCGGTCAGGAAGAACCCGCGTTCGGTCTTCTGGTTGGCGGCATCGGTCAGGGTGACGGTGACCGACACGTCAAGGCTGCCTGCGGCGCCCGGAGCAAGATCATATGCAATACCGGCAATCGCCGGGTTGCGACGGGCAAGGCCGACAGCCGCATTCGCCCGGTCGCGCGAAAATGCCGTGCCGGGAAACAGCGCAAGCGACTTGCGGACGCTGTCGGCGATCCGGTCGTTCAGTGCTGCATCGTCTGACGGGTTGGCAATAGTGACAGTCACGATGCCAACCGGCCGATCTTCGAACGGGTTGCCAGCGTAGGACTGCGCGACCACCGGGAGTGCGGTCCACAGGACGGCTGAAACAATGGCAGCCAAAAGAAATCCAGGGGCGCTGTATCGGCTTCTCGCGCGAGAAGTGAAGGCTGGTTGGGGTCGCATCTTCAATCCCAGGAACGTGGTGTCGCACACGACAGATCACTGGCCTAAGTCTTCGGCCACACGGAGTCGAGCGCCCGGGCCGAAGCCCCTACCCAAAATGGGCCCTTCGCGATCGATCTTTGGCGGGGGGATTGGGGTTGTCCATCAGGGGCCCCGCGAAACA
>JAPLPF010000021.1 GCA_026400325.1 Rhodobacterales bacterium | reverse complement strand
CCATGCGCGGGGCAATTGCCGGGCTGGTGCCGCATGTGACGTTCCTCAAGCGCGACCGGATGTCGACGCTGACCTACTCGGGATCGAAAAAGATCAGCCGGATGCCGGAACGGTCTGCGATCGTGGGGTTTTCGGTCGAGAACGTCTATGCGATTGCCGAGCTGATCCGGCGGCAGAAGGGCGGCTGCGCCGTGGTGATGGGTGCGCTTTCCCCGCGCACCCGTAACGCTCAGGTCGCCCTCTACCAGAATGGCGACGTTGATTACCTTGTCGCCACCGATGCCATCGGCATGGGCCTGAACCTTGACATCAAGCATGCCGCGTTCTCTGCCACTTCCAAATTCGACGGCCGCCGGATGCGCCCCCTGGTGCCGCAGGAACTGGCCCAGATCGCCGGACGTGCAGGTCGGCATACCGAAGACGGCACCTTTGGCGTCACTGGCGAAGCACGGCCCTTTGACGAGGATGTGGTCGAGGCCATCGAAACCCACCGCTTTGCCCCGGTCAAGAAACTGCACTGGCGCAACGAGGCGATGGATTATGGATCGGCCGACCGCCTGATCCGCAGTCTTGAGGCCCCTACCTCCAACGACTGGCTGACACGCGCGCGCGACGCCGACGACGTGCTTGCGCTCAAGGCGCTGTCGGCCCTGCCCGAGGTCAAGGACCGCCTGACCGAACCAAAGCGAGTGCAACTGCTGTGGGACGTGTGCCGGATCCCGGACTTCCGGTCATCCACCGGGCAGGAACACACCACGCTTTTGACCCGCATCTATGAGTTTCTGGTGGGCCGGGGCCTTGGCGGCGGACGCATCCCGGGTGACTGGCTGGCCAAATCCATTGCGCGCATCGACAAGACCGACGGCGACATCGACACTTTGTCGCGCAGATTGGCCTATATCCGCACCTGGACCTATGTGACTCAGCGGAAAAACTGGGTTGAAGACGAAAGCCATTGGCGCGATGAGACTCGCGCTGTAGAAGACCGACTGTCGGATGCGCTTCACGCGGCATTGACGCAAAGATTTGTTGACCGGCGGACATCTGTTCTCCTTCGCCGGTTGAAGCAGAAGGAGGCTCTCGTGGCCGAAGTGAACGACAAGGGCGAAGTGACGGTCGAAGGCGAATTTGCCGGCAAGCTGGAGGGGTTCCGCTTCAAGCAGGACGCATCCGCCACGCCCGATGCCGCGCGCACGCTGGCGCAGGCGGCCCTCCAGGCGCTGAAGCCCGAATTCCACCTGCGCGCCGACCGTTTCTACAATGCGCCCGACACCGAGCTTGATTTCACCGAACAGGGCGGCCTGATGTGGGGCAACTCGGCCATCGGCAAGCTGGTCAAGGGGGCCGAGGCGGCCAAACCGGGGGTCGAGGCTTTCGTCGATGACGAAGCCGGGCCTGAGGTGATCGAAAAGGTTCGCCGCCGTCTCCAGCATTTCATCGACCGCAAGGTTGCCGCCCAGTTCGAACCTTTGCTCGCCATGGCCCGGGATGAGGCGCTGACCGGCCTGGCCCGGGGGTTTGCCTTCCGCCTGTCCGAAGCGATGGGTGTCCTGCCGCGCGACACCGTGGCCTCCGAGGTGAAAGAGCTGGATCAGGAAGCCCGTGGCGCCCTGCGCAAGCATGGCGTGCGCTTTGGCCAGTTCACCATCTTCCTGCCCGCATTGCTCAAGCCGGCACCCACGCGGCTCCGGCTGGTGCTGTGGTCGTTGTGGAGCGGTCTGCAAGAGTTCCCCGAAAGCCCGCCGCCGGGTCTGGTCACGATCCCGAACGTGGCCGAGGTGCCAAAGCAGCATTACACGCTGGCCGGCTACCACCCCGCCGGAACCCGCGCGATCCGCATCGACATGCTGGAACGACTGGCCGATATCCTGCGCCAGAAAGACAGCCGCGCGGGCTTCGAGGCCACGCCCGACATGCTGTCGATCACCGGAATGACGCTGGACCAGTTCGCCGACCTGATGACCGGCCTTGGCTACAAGCCCGAAAAAGCCGAACGCGCCAAGATCAAGGCAGCCGAGGCCCCGAAAGCGCCAGAGATAACCGCAGAAGCCGCCGCAGCGATTGCCGCCGGTCAGCCGATTCCGGAAGAAGTGTCGATCCTTGTTCCCGTGGTCGAACCTGACCCCGAAGCCGAACCCGCCCCCCCCGAAATGGAGGCGTTCTACACCTTCACCTGGGCGCCTAAACCCCGCTTCCAGCGCCCCGAGCGTGGCGCCGAGCGTGCCCCCCGCCCCGAGCGCAAGGAGGGCGACGCCCCCCGTGCCCCGCGTGGCGATCGTTCCAAGGGCGACCGTCCTCAGGGCGACCGTCCTCAGGGGGATCGGCCTCAAGGCGACCGCCCTCAAGCGGATCGCCCGAAACACGACCGTCCCAAGGGCGACCGTCGGGACGACCGCAAGGGCGGCAAACCCCAGCGCGACGAAAAGAAGATCATCTATGAGGCCCGCCCGCCGCGCCCCGAAAAACCCATTGACCCGGACAATCCCTTCGCCGCCCTGCTGGCGCTGAAGGGCAAGGTCTGACGCTTGGCCGGGCCTTCGGGCAAACCGGACCCGACCGCCCCCCCGGCCTTGCGGCTGGACAAATG
>JAPLPF010000003.1:6940-7927 GCA_026400325.1 Rhodobacterales bacterium | reverse complement strand
TGTCTTCGATCAGGGCGGCGCGCTGGTGGCAGCCGCCCCTTACGCCGCCGCCGCCTGAGGGAACCCGCGCATGGCCCGCATCACACTGTCGAACCTTGCCCATTCCTACCTGGCGAAGCCTGCTTCGGACGCCGATTTCGCGCTGAAGGAAATGGATCACGTCTGGGATGATGGCGGGGCCTATGCTTTGCTGGGGGCTTCGGGCTGCGGCAAGACCACGCTTCTGAACATCATCTCGGGCCTTGTGCGCCCGTCGCAGGGCCGCGTGTTGTTCGGGGATCGGGACGTGACGGATGCCGCCACGACGGAACGCAACATCGCCCAGGTGTTCCAGTTCCCGGTGGTCTATGACACGATGACGGTGCGCGACAACCTGGCCTTTCCCTTGCGCAACCGGGGCATGGACGCAGCCTATATCGCAGGCCGTGTCGCCCAGATCGCGAAGATGATCGGGATGGAGGACATCCTTGGCCGCAAGGCGCGCGGTCTGACGGCGGATGCCAAGCAGAAGATCAGCCTTGGCCGCGGCATGGTGCGCGAGGACGTGAACGCAATCCTTTTCGACGAGCCGCTGACCGTGATCGACCCGCACATGAAATGGGAGCTTCGGACCCAGCTGAAATCGCTGCACCGCGAGTTCGGCCATACCATGATCTACGTCACCCATGACCAGACCGAGGCGCTGACCTTTGCCGACAAGGTGGTCGTCATGCACGACGGCCGCGTGGTGCAGATGGGCACCCCGCAAGACCTGTTCGAGACCCCGGCCCATACCTTTGTCGGCTACTTCATCGGCTCGCCCGGGATGAACATCCTGGACGCGAAGGTTGACGGGGACCGTGCGCTCGTCGGCGACACCGCGCTGCAGCTTGGTGCGCGCTATGGGGTGCCAACCGGGCGGGTTCAGGTCGGCATCCGGCCGGAATTCGTGTCGGTGAGCGCCAGCGAGGGCTTGCCGGTCACCGTGACCCGGGTCGAGGACGTGGG
>JAPLPF010000003.1:0-6935 GCA_026400325.1 Rhodobacterales bacterium | reverse complement strand
GATTCCGAACGGGCAGATCCGGCTGGTGTTCGATCCCGCACGGACGCTGGTCTATGCCGATGACTGGCGCGTGAGGCCAGAAGGCACGACCATGGAAAGGGCCGCCTGATGGAAAAGACCGTCAACCAGAAGGCCTGGTTCCTTGTCATACCCGTCCTTGTGCTGGTGGCCTTTTCGGCCGTGATCCCGCTGATGACCGTGGTCAACTATTCGGTGCAGGACACCTTTGGCGACAACCAGTTCTTCTGGGCAAGCCTGGACTGGTTCGACGAAATGGTCCATTCCGACCGGCTGTGGAACGCCTTCGGGCGGCAGGTTCTGTTCTCGGCCATCATCCTGGCGATCGAGGTGCCGCTGGGCATCTTCATCGCGCTGAACATGCCGAAAAAGGGGGTCTGGGCCTCGGTCTGCCTTGTCCTGATGTCCTTGCCGCTGCTGATCCCGTTCAACGTCGTGGGCACGATCTGGCAGATCTTCGGGCGGGTGGACATCGGGCTTCTGGGCCATTCGCTGGCCGCCATCGGGATCGACTACAACTACACCAATGACGCCTTCGATGCCTGGGCCACGATCATCGTGATGGATGTCTGGCACTGGACCAGCCTTGTGGCGCTGCTGTGCTACGCTGGCCTGCAATCCATCCCGCAGGCCTATTATCAGGCCGCGCGGATCGACCAGGCCAGCCGCTGGAAGACCTTCCGGTATATCGAGCTGCCGAAGATGCAGGGCGTCCTGCTGATCGCGATCCTTCTGCGCTTCATGGACAGCTTCATGATCTATACCGAGCCTTTCGTCGTCACCGGCGGCGGCCCCGGCAATGCCACCACCTTCCTGTCCATCGACCTGGTGAAGATGGCGGTCGGCCAGTTCGACCTCGGCCCCGCCGCCGCGTTTTCGCTGATGTACTTCCTGGTGATCCTGCTGGTGTCCTGGGTCTTCTACACCGTGATGACCAACCTCGACAAAGTGGAGGCTGGCAAATGACCAGCGCCGCCCTGTCCACCAAAGCCACCCGCGCGATGCCCCGCATCAACGGTGCGGCGGTGGTGATGGTGATCTACATCCTCTTCCTTCTCCTGCCGATCTACTGGCTGGTGAACATGAGCTTCAAGACCAACGAAGAGATCACCTCGACCTTCAGCCTCTTCCCGCAGACCTTCACGTTCAGGAATTACCATACGATCCTGACTGACCCGTCATGGTACATGGGCTATGTGAACAGCCTGATCTATGTGGTGATGAACACGGTGATCTCGCTGAGCGTGGCACTACCGGCAGCCTATGCCTTCAGCCGCTACACCTTCATGGGCGACAAGCACCTGTTCTTCTGGCTTCTGACCAACCGGATGGCGCCCCCGGCGGTCTTTGCGCTGCCGTTCTTCCAGCTTTATTCGTCAGTCGGCCTTTTCGACACGCATATCGCCGTGGCGCTTGCCCATTGCCTCTTCAACGTGCCGCTGGCGGTCTGGATCCTTGAAGGCTTCATGCGCGGTGTGCCGAAGGAGATTGACGAGACCGCCTATATCGACGGCTACAGCTTTCCGCGCTTTTTCGTGAAGATATTCATGCCGCTGATCGCAAGCGGCATCGGCGTCGCCGCCTTCTTCTGCTTCATGTTCTCATGGGTTGAACTCCTGCTCAGCCGCACGCTGACGGCGGTGAATGCCAAGCCCATCGCCGCGATCATGACGCGCACGGTGTCGGCCAGCGGGATGGACTGGGGCGTGCTGGCGGCTGCCGGGGTGCTGACGATCATCCCCGGGGCACTCGTGATCTATTTTGTCCGCAACTACATCGCCAAGGGCTTTGCCCTGGGGAGGGTGTGATGACCAACTCCCGTTGGACAACGATCTATGCCTCCGCCGCCGGGTTTTCGCTGGCCGCCCTCGCCTTCCTGATCTGGGCCACGCCCCGGACCGAGGACGGTGGCCTTGCCTGGACGGACCCGATGATTGCCGGCGGCTGGATGGCCTGGGTGCTGCCGACGGCCCTGTTCTTCTGGGCCATCGGGACCCTGCTGGTCGCCTTCACCATCCTGGCCATCCGCTTTCCCGAAACGCCGCGCCTTGGAGTGCTGCGGATCGAGACGACGCGCGGTGACCGGCTGTTCATATCACTGCTTGGGTCGGGCTTTCTGTGCCTGATCTGGCTGTTCGCCTTCGGCCCGCCGCTTTGGGGCGCGCTGATCTGTTGCCTGGTCTATGCCGCAGCGGTGTTCCGCTGGGTATGACCGGGACATTCGACCCTGCCGGTGGGGAACCCGGCTAAGAAACTCTGGGAGGAGACGTACCTGATGAGACTTAGAAACACCTCAACCGCAATGGCGATGGCGCTGGCCGCGTTCGCCATGCCGGCCTGGGCCGACATGGACGCGGCGAAAGCGTTCCTGGATACCGAGATCGGCGATCTGTCGGTGCTGAGCCGCGCCGATCAGGAAGCCGAGATGCAGTGGCTTGTCGACGCGGCCAAGCCCTATGCGGGCATGGAGATCAAGGTGGTGTCGGAAACGATCGCCACGCATGAATACGAATCCAAGGTGCTTGCTCCGGCCTTCACCGCGATCACCGGCATCAAGATCACCCACGATCTGATCGGCGAAGGCGATGTTGTCGAAAAGCTGCAGACGCAGATGCAGACCGGCGAAAACATCTACGACGCCTATGTCAACGACTCGGACCTGATCGGCACCCACTGGCGCTATCAGCAGGCCCGCAGCCTGACTGACTGGATGGCAGGCGAAGGGGCGGCGGTCACGTCGCCAACGCTGGACCTGAACGACTTCATCGGGTTGAAGTTCACGACTGCCCCGGATGGCAAACTCTACCAGTTGCCGGACCAGCAGTTCGCGAACCTCTACTGGTTCCGCTATGACTGGTTCTCGGACGCCAAGACCAAGGAAGACTTCAAGGCCAAGTACGGCTATGACCTTGGCGTTCCGGTCAACTGGTCGGCCTACGAGGACATCGCCGAGTTCTTCACCGGTCGCGACATGTCCTACATGGGCGGGCCGGCCACCGGTGTCTATGGCAACATGGACTACGGCAAGAAGGACCCCTCGCTTGGCTGGCGCTATACCGACGCGTGGATGTCGATGGCCGGCATGGGCGACAAGGGCGAACCGAACGGCCTGCCGGTTGACGAATGGGGCGTCCGCGTGGACGAGAATTCCCGTCCGGTCGGCTCCTGCGTTGCGCGCGGCGGTGCCACCAATGACGCGGCAGCGGTCTATGCCGTGACCAAGGCGATCGAGTGGTTGCAGAAGTACTCGCCGCCGGAAGCGCAAGGCATGACCTTTGGTGAAGCCGGTCCAGTTCCTGCCCAGGGCAACATCGCCCAGCAGATGTTCTGGTACACCGCCTTTACCGCGGCCTCGGTTGCGCCCGGCACCCCCGTGATGAACGAGGACGGCACGCCAAAGTGGCGCATGGCCCCCTCGCCGCACGGCGCCTACTGGTCGGAAGGCACGAAGATCGGCTATCAGGACGTGGGCTCGTGGACCTTGCTCAAGTCCACCCCGGTCGACCGTGCCCAGGCAGCCTGGCTTTATGCCATGTTCGTCACCTCGAAGACGGTTGACCTCAAGAAATCGGACGTCGGCCTGACGTTCGTGCGCGAGTCCACCATCGACAGCCAGCACTTCACCGATCGTGCCCCCAAACTTGGCGGCCTGATCGAATTCTACCGTTCGCCTGCGCGCGTTCAGTGGTCGCCCACTGGCACGAACATCCCGGACTATCCGAAGATGGCGCAGCTGTGGTGGCAGAACATCGGCGATGCCATGTCGGGTGACAAGACCCCGCAGGAAGCGCTCGACAGCCTCTGCGCCGAACAGGAAAAGGTGCTGGAGCGGATCGAGAAGTCCGGCGTCCAGGGCGACATCGGTCCGAAGATGAACGAAGAGCAGGACCCCCAGATCTGGCTTGATGCCCCCGGTGCGCCGGTGGCCAAGCTGGAAAACGAAAAGCCGATGGGTGAAACCGTCGACTATGACACCCTGATCAAGTCCTGGAACTGATCTGACACAGGTGCGGGCGCCCCATCGGGGCGCCCGTGCTTCCATCCCCTGCAGGGCGCCGTGCGTTCCTTCGGGAAAGACCTTTGCGCCTGACCCGGACAAGCCGCACGCTCTGCCGCAAGAGTGACCCAGTTTCAGGACCGATCATGACCTCGCATATCCTTGCCATCGACCAGGGCACCACCTCGTCCCGGGCGATCCTGTTTGATGCAGCACTTCGGGTCGTCGCCGTGGCTCAGGAAGAGTTTCCCCAGATCTATCCGCAGGCGGGCTGGGTCGAGCATGATCCCGCCGATCTGTGGTCATCCGTCGCGGGCACCGCGCGCGGCGTGATCGAACGGGCCGGGATTGCTGCCGCCCAGATTGCCGCCATCGGCATCACCAACCAGCGCGAGACCACGCTGATCTGGGACCGCGACACCGGCCAGCCGATCCACAACGCCATCGTCTGGCAGGATCGCCGCACAGCCGACCTTTGCCACCAGCTGAAGGACGAAGGCCACGAGCCGATGGTGACCCACCGGACCGGCCTTTTGCTGGACCCGTATTTTTCGGGCACCAAGGTCAAATGGCTTTTGGACCACGTTGAAGGCGCCCGCGCCCGGGCCGAACGTGGCGAGCTTTTGTTCGGCACGGTCGATTGCTTCCTGATCTGGAAGCTGACCGGTGGAAAGGTGCACGCGACCGACGCGACGAATGCCGCCCGCACTCTGCTTTACAACATCCGCGAAGGACGCTGGGACGCCGACATCTGCGCGCTGCTGGGCGTGCCGATGGCGATGCTGCCCGAAGTGCGCGACTGCGCGGCCGATTTTGGCGTGACGAGGTCCGATCTTTTCGGCCATGAGATCCCGATCCTTGGCGTCGCGGGGGACCAGCAGGCCGCCACCGTCGGGCAGGCCTGCTTTGCCCCCGGCATGATGAAATCGACCTATGGCACCGGCTGCTTTGCGCTGCTCAACACCGGGCCGACGCTGGTTGAAAGCCGCTCGCGCCTCCTCGGCACCATCGCCTACCAGCTGGACGGCAAACCGACCTATGCGCTGGAAGGGTCGATCTTCATCGCCGGGGCCGTGGTGCAATGGCTGCGCGATGGGTTGAAGATGATCCGCGCTGCGGCTGAAACCCAGCCATTGGCCGAAGCCGCCGATCCGTCGCAGGATGTGGTCATGGTGCCCGCCTTCGTAGGTCTTGGTGCGCCCTACTGGAAGCCCGATTGCCGGGGCGCGATCTTCGGGCTGAACCGCAATTCCGGCCCGGCAGAGCTGGCGCGGGCGGCGCTGGAAAGCGTGGGCTACCAGACCCGCGACCTTTTGGAGGCGATGCGCGCCGACTGGCCGGGGGCGACCGATGGCATCCTGCGGGTTGACGGCGGCATGACGGCCAGCGATTTCGCCATGCAGTTCCTGTCCGACATCATCGGTGCCCCGGTGGACCGCCCGCAGGTGCGCGAGACGACGGCCCTGGGTGCTGCGTGGCTGGCGGGGATGCGCGCCGGGGTCTGCCCGTCCCAGGCCGAGTTTGCAGCGACCTGGGCGCTGGATCGCCGCTTTGCCCCCGGCATGGCAGACGGCACCCGCGCCGCGAAATATGGCCGCTGGCAGCGCGCGGTTGCTGCGACCATCGGCGTTTAGGCGCATGATTGCGCCGTTCCAGTTGCTCTTGTCGGCGCGTATCCTGTTCGGGCGGGGCGAGGCCGCGAAGGCGGCAGGCCTTGCCGCCGGGTTCAGCCACCATGCCTTTGTCGTGCATGGCCGCGATGCTGCGCGGGCTGGCTGGCTGATCAATGACCTGCAATTTGCCGGGGTAGAAGTCACCGCCTTTGCCTGCCCGAAGGAACCCGACCTGCCGCTGCTGGAGGCCGCCCTTGCCGCAGCCCGGCGCTGCGGCGCGGGTGTGGTGCTGGGGCTTGGCGGCGGTGCGGCGATCGACCTTGCCAAGGCGGTGGCCGGGCTTGCGCCGGGGCAAGGCGCGGCCATGGATCATCTGGAAGGCGTCGGCCGCGCCTTGCCGCTGACCGCATCGCCGCTGCCGTTCATCGCCCTGCCAACGACAGCCGGAACCGGGTCCGAGGCCACGAAGAACGCGGTCATCGACGTGCCCGAGCATCGCCGCAAGGTGTCGCTCCGCGATGACCGGATGCTGGCGCGGGTTGCTATCGTCGATCCGGCGTTGACAGACGGCTGCCCGCGCGAGGTGACGCTGGCCTCGGGGCTGGACGCCCTGACCCAGGTCATCGAGCCCTACCTTTGTTCGCGGCCCAATCCCGCGACCGATGCGCTGGCGCTTGCAGCGATCCCGCAGGGGGCGGCGGCGCTGATCCGTCTTATGGACGGCGAAGACCCGGCCGCGCGTGATGCCATGGCCTGGGTCAGCCTTGCGGGCGGCATCGCGCTGGCCAATGCGGGGCTGGGGGCGGTGCATGCCCTTGCCGGGGTGATCGGCGGGGTTACAGGGGCTGCCCATGGCGCGATCTGCGGCACGCTTCTACCCTTTGTGTTGCAGGCCAATGCCCGGGCCCTGCAGCCGGGCCATCCTGCGCTGGCCCGGATCGACGAGGTGGAAAGGCTTCTGTCCTCAGCCTTCGGCCCGGGACGGGGCAGCACGGCGCTGCACGACTGGTCGCGCAAGGCAGGCCTGCCAGGTCTGGACGCACTTGGCCTTGACCCGGGTGACCACTTGTCCATCGCTGAGGCCGCGCGTGCGGCATCGTCGATGAAGGCCAATCCGGCGGCGCTGGGCACCGAAGATCTGTGCGCCGTTCTGGCCCTGGCGCGCTAGTCCATCCTAGCGGGCGAACAGCACCCTTGCTTCATGCGCCTTGAGCGACAGGCGAGCGCCGTCGTAGGCGCTGGTGTCTGTCGCAAGGTCCGGGAAGATCGCCAGAACTTCGGCCCGCACATCGGCCTCCATCGCCGTC
>JAPLPF010000037.1 GCA_026400325.1 Rhodobacterales bacterium | reverse complement strand
CACGTTCGCGTGGAAGTCGGCGCAATGCGGACAGGTATAGCTTGCATACTCGACGATCTTGACCGGCGCGTCAGGCGACCCAAGCGAGAAATCGCCTGGACCTTCGGCCACAGGTGCGGCTTCTTGCGCCAGCGCAGGGGTCATCGCGGCGGTCGCGGCGGCGGCAAAGGCGATCATCGCGCGGCGGTTCAGTTTCAGCATATCCAGGAGTCCTTTGTCATGCGCAGCTTTCATGCGCGGCGAGTTAAGATATTTTGTGCCAGCAGTTCAAGCGCGCTTCGCAGGCCGGGGTCAGTCACAGCCTCGGCCACGGCATGCGCCTTTGCAACCAACGCCGGGTCGGCGGGAGTGTCCTTGCGGGGGGCAGGCGCGAACTCGGCCTGACCTTCAGCAAACCCCGTTGCCGCCGTCTGGGTCAGATGGATGTGATGGACGGCCGCATAGCCATAGACCGCATTCACCCGCTCTTGCAGGACCGGCAACGCCATCTGGACCATCGGCGCGTCCGCACCCCTGACCAGAAGTGTCAGCGTGGCCCCCAGTCCGCCTTTCCCGTAACCGATCTTCACAGGCCGGGTCTTGCGCGCCATATCCTCGCCCGCAACTTCGGCCCATTGGGTCAGAAGACGGGCCATGGCAAAGCCGCGCGTCTCGCCTGCCAGACGAACCGGATCCTTCATCAACCCGAACGCAGGCTCGAATCCGCGGCGGCGGCGGTCGGCGCTTGGTGCTGAAAGGGGCTTTTTGGCCATGTCATCCTGCGAAGTCGTGGCCATTACTCTACCTCAGCCCGCCCGCCCCGCCAGTGCCGATGGGCAGAATTGGCCATAAAGATTGCGTGACGAGCGTGTCACAAGCGGCGTCATTCCCCGGTGAAAGCCGCTCTGGCCCCGCCCGGGCGCGCCGCTATGCTTTGCGCGATGAACGCCAACCCCGAATCCCTGAGCCTTGAGCTTCTTGCCTGGTATGACCGCCACGCAAGGACGATGCCCTGGCGTGTCGCCCCGCAAGACCGGATGCGTGGCGTCCGTCCCGACCCCTACCGCATCTGGTTGTCAGAGGTGATGCTGCAACAAACCACCGTTGCAGCCGTGAAGGACTATTTCCACCGCTTCACAGCGCGCTGGCCTACGATCGCGGCTTTGGCCGCCGCCCCGGACGCCGATGTGATGGGCGAATGGGCCGGGCTTGGCTATTACGCCCGGGCCCGGAACCTGTTGAAATGCGCCCGGGCGGTCGTGGCCGATCATGGCGGGAGGTTCCCGACCACTCGAGAGGGCCTGCTGACCCTGCCCGGCATCGGCCCCTATACCGCCAGCGCCATCGCCGCGATTGCCCATGACGAGGCCGCGACCGTGGTTGACGGGAACGTCGAGCGGGTGATGTCACGGATGTTCCGGGTGGAAACCCCGCTTCCCGCCGCCAAACCGGCGCTGACTGCCCTGGCCACAGAACTTACCCCAGCCACGCGCCCGGGTGACCATGCCCAGGCGGTGATGGACCTTGGCGCCACGATCTGCACACCGCGCAACCCTGCTTGCGGCATCTGCCCGTGGTCGCGCGCCTGTCTGGCCCGTATCGCCGGGGTGCAAGCCGACCTGCCCCGCAAGGCGCCGAAAGCGGAGAAACCGCTTCGTCGCGGCATCGTCTGGCTTGGTTACCGGGATGGGGCGCTTTTGCTGGAGCGCCGGGCCGACAAGGGCCTCCTAGGCGGAATGCTCGGCCTTCCGGGTGACGGCTGGGATGGCGCGGGCGGCCCCGCACCGGCTGACGCGGATTGGCGCGAGGTCGGCGAAGTGCGCCATACCTTCACGCATTTCCACCTGATCCTGCGGGTGCAGGTGGCCCGTCTTGACGGCACCGTGGCGCGCGGCACCTGGGTGGACCGGTCTGCCTTCCGTCCGGCCGACCTGCCAACCGTCATGCGCAAGGCCTGGGACATTGCCCGCGCCACGCTGGACGACTGACTGCCCCGACTGCCGCCTGCGCGCGGTTCTGACGCAAGACCCCGGCGCGGTTCGGGGTTGAGCCTTCAACCTGTTGCGCTAGACTGCGCCCATGCAGCCGCTTCCCAACCCCCTGCCGTTCTGGCTGTCGCTTTGCCTGCCGCCGCTTGCCATCGTCGGCATGGCTTTTGGCGGCTGGACCATCGCCCTTTTGCCGCTGGCAACCTGGGGGCTTTTCATGGTGCTTGACGCGCTGGCCGGCCTGAACAAGGCCAACCCCGATCCGCAGACGCCGGAGTCACAACTGACGTGGTATCGCGCCGTAACGCTGGTCTGGTTCCCGGTGCAATTCGCGCTTCTGGTTGCAATGCTTTGGTATGTCCCCCGCGCGGCCCATCTGGACATGGGCGAACGCATCGCGCTGTTCTTCGGGATGGGCGTCGTCTCGGGCACGATCGGCATCACCTACAGCCATGAACTGATGCACCAGAAATCGCGGGTGGAGCGTTGGCTGGCTGACCTTCTGCTGGCAAGCGTGCTTTACAGCCATTTCCGGTCGGAACACCTGCGGGTCCATCACATCCATGTCGGCACCCCGCGCGACCCGGTGACAGCACGCTATAACGAAGGCTTCCACCGCTTCTTTCCCAGGGTCCTGCGCCAGTCGCCAAGATCGGCCTGGAAGGCCGAGGTGGCGATGCTGGCCCGCAAAAGCCTGCCCTGGCACCACCTTTCCAACCCGTTCTGGCGTTACACCGCGCTGCAAGTGGCGTTTCTTGGGCTGGCGCTGGCGCTTGGCGGCTGGTCCGGGCTTGGCCTGTTCCTTGTGCAGGCCTTCACCGCGATCTGGCAGCTGGAACTGGTGAACTACATCGAACACTACGGCCTGACCCGCCGCCATCTGGGCGGCGGCAAGTACGAACACGTCCTGCCGCGCCACAGCTGGAACGCCGAACACCGGGCGTCCAACTGGATCCTGATCAACCTGCAGCGCCATTCCGACCATCATTACAAGCCGGACCGGCGCTTTCCGATCCTGCAGACCTATCCTGCGTCCGAAGCACCGCAGCTGCCCTATGGCTATCCCCTGATGACCATGGCCGCGATGATGCCACCGGTGTGGAAGCGGATCATGAACCGCAGGGTCAAGGCCTGGCGAAAGACGTACTATCCAGACATCACCGACTGGCATCCCTACAACAAGGCGCTGAATCCGGTCACGGGTTAGAACGCCGCTCCTCGTCGGGCAATTCTTCAGCAGGCGACTTCGACAAGCCTTGGCCCATGCTGCGCCATCGCCTCGGCAAAGGCCGCATTGAACCCGGCCATGTCGCTGACCCGGACACCCGTGACGCCGTGCCCCTTGGCCAAAGCCACCCAGTCAAGCGTTGGCTCTACCACATCGAACATCCGGCTGATGTTGCGCCCCACTTCGCGCACTCCGACCGCCGCAAGCTCGTCACGCAGGATCTGGTAGCCCCGGTTGGCGAGGATCACCACCGTCACATCCAGCCCCTCGCGCGCCATCGTCCATAGCGATTGCAGCGTGTACATCCCAGACCCGTCACCCTCCAGCACCACCACCTTGCGGTCCGGGCAGGCCACCGCCGCCCCCACCGCCGCCGGCAGGCCAAAGCCGATGGACCCGCCGGTGATTGTCAGAACATCGTGCCCGCGACCGCGCAGGACACCGGGGCCAAGGTGGTATGACGAGGACACGCCTTCATCCACCACAACAGCATTCTCGGGCATCAGGGCACCAATCGCCTCGCCGACCTTGGCAAGCGTCAGTGTGCCACCGGGAAGCGCCGGCAGGTCAAGCGGCGCGAAATCCTCTGGTCCAAGGTCGGCCTCACCTGTTTCGGCGGCAAGCGCCTGCAAGGTCCAGCCGATGTCCATCTCGCGGCTGCACAGGTCGATCAGGCGGGTCTCGGGGTTGTCCGGGGTCGAGGGAAGGCCGGGATAGGCGAAAAACCCGGCGGGCCGCGGTGTTCCGCACAGGACCAGCGCTGGGGCGTCCCTGAGAAGTGCCAGGTTATCCTCGATCCGGTAGGCCATGCGTTCGATCCTTACCACCCCAGCGCCGCGCCGGAAGCGGCTGACGAAATAGGGCTGCATCAACCGCGCCCCCGCCGCCTTGGTCAGCCGCTTTGCCAGCAGCCCGAGGTCGGACCAGAGAACCGGCCCATCGACCAGCAGGATTGCACCCGGCTGACGCAGCGCCCGGGCGGCGGCCGAGATTTCCTTTGCCGTCGGGCGGCGCAGGGCCGGCGGCGCAGGCGCAACGGCATGACCCACTGCCGCATCCCAGGCCATGTTGGCAGGCAGGATCAGCGTCGCGATCTGGCCGTTCTTCGACCGCGCTGCCTGGAGCGCCTGGGCCGCATCACCGGCCACCCGGCCCGCTTCCGACGTCACCCGGGTCCAGTGCGAAACCGCCTGCGCAACACCGACCGTGTCGCCCTTCAGCGGCGCCTCGAACCGCAGGTGGTAGTCGGCGTGATCGCCCATGATGTTGAGAACACCACTTTGCGCCTTCCTTGCGTTGTGCAGGTTCGCGAAAGCGTTGCCAAAGCCGGGTGCCAGATGCAGAAGCGTCGCCGCCACCTCACCGGACATGCGGAAATAGCCATCTGCCGCGCCTGATACCCCGCCTTCGAACAGACACAGGATGCAGCGCAGGTCGGGGTGGCGGTCAAGGGCAGCCACAAAATGCATCTCCGAGGTGCCGGGATTGGCAAAGCACAGCCGCACGCCACTTGCGAGCAGGGTCTGGACCAGAGTTTCCGCGCCGTTCATGCTGTCTCCGCTGCCATGCCGCTTTCCTGCAAAAGGACGGATTTTCCGCCCGATGGCAACTGGCGGCCATGAAAAAACCCCGCCGTGACATCACGGCGGGGTAAAGGTGTCCCCCAGGCGGACCAGGGGACAGGCGTGTTCCGTTATCTCAATGCGCGGGGCTGTCGCTCGCCTCCATCTCGGCGCGGATCTGCTGGCGCAGAATGTCGATGGGCACCATCTTGCCGTCGCGCTTGAAGTGCCAGTAGGTCCAGCCGTTGCAGCTTGGCGCGCCTTCAAGGGCCGCGCCGACCTGGTGGATCGACCCCTTCACATCGTTGCCGATCAGCGTACCATCAGCGCGGACCTTGGCCTTGTGACGGTTGCCAAGGCTGAAAAGCTCTTCCCCCGGCCGAAGCATGCCGCGTTCGACGACCTGACCAAAGGGCACGCGCGGTTCGGCACGTTTGGAGCCGGTGATCTCCAGCGCCGAGGCATCAAAGCGGCGGACGCGGTCGATCCGGGTCTGGGCGGCCTGGCGATAGGCTTCCTCACGCTCGATCCCGATAAAATCACGGCCCAGCATCTTGGCCACCGCCCCGGTGGTTCCGGTGCCAAAGAACGGGTCAAGGATCACATCGCCGGGGCTGGTTGTCGCCACGATCACCCGATGCAGCAACGCCTCGGGCTTTTGCGTCGGATGGGCCTTGTCGCCGTTCGCGTCCTTGAGCCGCTCATGCCCGGTGCAAAGCGGGATTACCCAGTCCGACCGCATCTGGATACCGTCGTTCAGCGCCTTCAGCGCCTCGTAGTTGAAGGTGTATTTCGCCGCCTCGTCGCGACTGGCCCAGATCAGCGTTTCATGGGCGTTGGTCAGCCGTTTGCCGCGAAAGTTCGGCATCGGGTTCGACTTGCGCCAGACCACGTCGTTCAGAAGCCAGAAGCCCTGGTCCTGCAGGATCGCGCCAAGGCGGAAGATGTTGTGATAGCTGCCGATCACCCAGATCGCGCCATTCGGCTTCAACAGGCGTTTGGCGGCGGCCAGCCAATCCCGCGTGAAGCTGTCATAGGTGGCAAAGCTTGCGAACTGGTCCCAGTGGTCATCCACCGCGTCGACAAGGCTGTTGTCGGGCCGGTGCAGATTACCCTTGAGCTGCAGGTTATAGGGCGGGTCGGCGAAGATCAGGTCCACCGATCCCGCAGGAAGCGAATTCATCACCTCGATGCAGTCACCCGGAAGGATATGGGCAAGCAAGCTTCTGCCGCGGTATTCCTGGTCGTCATGTTTGCCTCTGCCCCCGGCATCTTGGTGTGCCGATGTTCTGGGGGAACCATGAGTCACTGGCGATTCGCCGTCAAATTCTTTATTAAATCAAGCGGTTACAGAAACCTCTTGATACAATATGTTGTGGACGGGCCGGAACGAACGTCTATGCCAAGGGGTCACGCCAAGTTTCAACAATGCAGCGAGGTGTGTCTTTGTTGCATAGCCTGCGTTCACCTCCCAGCCATAGCCGGGGTGCTGTTGCGCCAAATCCACCATGATCCGGTCGCGCGTCACCTTGGCCACGATCGAGGCGGCGGCGATCGACAGGCAGCAGGCATCCCCCTTCACGATTGCGGTCGCCGGGCAGCACAGCCCGCGCGGGATCAGGTTTCCGTCGATCAGCGCGTGGTCCGCGCCAAGGGCGGCCACCGCCCGCTCCATCGCCAGATGGCTGGCCCGCAGGATGTTGAGGGTGTCGATCTCTTCAACCGTGGCGTGGGCGACGGCGACTTCGGCCACGGCCATGATCTCGGCGCAAAGCGTCTCGCGCCGGGCGGCGGTCAGCACCTTGGAGTCGGCCAGCCCCAAGGGGATGCGACCGGGGTCCAGCCGCACGGCGCAGGCGGTGACCGGGCCGGCAAGGGGTCCGCGACCAACCTCGTCCACCCCCACGACACGCACGGCACCCCGGGAAAGGGCGTCAGCCTCAAACCGGCCATGTGGCACAGTGCGGGCCATCCGATCAGAACAAGGCCTTGGCCAGACCGACAATCCGGGCGTCCCAGGCCAGCCGCGCGCGCCAGTCCGCCGGAATACCGGACGCACCGCCGATAGCCCCGGCCAGTTGCCCCGCGATGGCGCCGGTCGTGTCTGCGTCTTCGCCAAGGTTGGCCGCAAGCAGGACCGCCGCGCGAAAATCGCCGCTGCGACCGACCGACCAGAGGGCAGCCTCCAGCGAATGCGCGACATAGCCCGAGGCGCGTATCCGGGCTCGCGGTTTGCCACGCCAGGCCCCGGCCATGATCCCCGAAATGGCCCCGGAGAAGTCGCCGTCCCGGTTGCGCAGGATGTCGCTGCGCGGCCGGCCTTCAATTGCGTCGGCCAGAACCTCGGCAAAGGCGACGCAGGCATCAACGGCTTCGGGGGCGGCATGGGTCGTGCGGCTTTGCCGGGCCGCAACATCCCGCATCAGCGGGCGGTTGCCATGGTGGCGGATGGCCACCGGCGACAGGCGCATCAGGCTGCCGTTGCCGGCGGTCGACGGGTCTGTCGATCCGGCAAAGGGGTTGCCGGTTGCCTTCCAGCGCGACAGGGCCTGCCGCGTGGTGACGCCGATGTCAAAGCAATCTCCGGTGCAGGAATAGGTGCCGTTTTCGTGCCAGTCGACGAACCGGCGCATCAGATCCGCCGCATCAAGCTGTGGATCGGCGGCAAGACTTTCGGCAAGGGCCAGCGCCATGGCGGTGTCATCAGTCCATTCGCCCGCCTTCAGGCTGAAAGGTCCGCCGCCGATCATGTCGGTCAAAAGCGGCTTGCTGTCGCGGCGGCTGAATTCCAGCGTCGTCCCGACTGCGTCGCCCGCCGCCAGACCAAGCAAGGCCCCGATGGCCCGGTCACGGATCGCTTCTGCAAGGGTAGAGGGCACCGGCTCGGGGATCGCGTGGCAGGCCAGGACATGCGCCTTCTGCGCTTCGGTCTCGATGGCGCCTGGCCGAACCTTGCGCACCGTCTCGACCGCCTCGGCGGGGTCAACCCCCAGCTCGACCAGCAACCGCGCGGCCATCGTTCCGGCGCGGCCAAGACCGCCCATGCAATGCACAAGGACGTTGAACCCGTCGCGAAGCCTGGCCCGCAGACCTGCACCGACCGCAATCCAGTCAGCCTCGAACCGGGCCGCGGGGGTCGAGACATCGGCAATCGGCAGGTGGAACCAGTCCATGTGCCGCGCCCGGACTTCGACCCCGAGGGTGGGAACCTTCAACCCTGTAAGCTCATGATCCTCGACCAGGGTCAGGACGGCCGCGGCATTCCAGTCGGCGACCACGTCAAGATCCAGCGCCAGATCGCGGTTCCACGAACCGGTGCTGGCGGTCTGCTGCACCTTGCCCGGGCATAGCGTGATCCCGATCCGGCCCGCACCTGCAAAGGGCTGAACTTCGGCGATCTGCAGCGGATGGGTCTGGCTTGTGCGCAACTGTTGCCCCCTGATGCATCAGGCTATCGGTCCGCCAGACCGGTGGCAACCAGAGGAAAATGGGGTGGAGGCTGCTCACCCCTCCACCCCCAGGCTGGCGGGGTCAAGGGCACCCCGCCTGAATCGGGCACCCAAACCCGGTGCCCGAACCTTGCACCGGATCAGCGGCGCGACACCCGGAACCCGGCATCGTGCAGGCACTGTTCAGAGTAGACGCGGTCAAATCGGCCAAAGATGCGGGCAGTATTGGCGCAGCCCTGCGGGAGCTGGTTTTCGAAACCTTTCGCCCGCAGGCAGCTTTCAGCGAACAGCGTCACCGACTTTTTCGAACCGTCGATGGTGATCGCGCAGATCGAGGGAACAGTCCCGTATCTTGCCGGTGCTGGCTTGAGGACCGGGCGTGCCCTGGGCTCGTCGGTCAATTCGTTCACCAGGGCCCCCACCACCAGCGCCGCGATCAGCGCCTTGGCAAGATCATCCTTGCTGTCGGCCTTGGCAGGCAGGGCTGCGCCAAGAACCAGGGCTACAGCCACCGCGCCACCGGTCACAAGGGCGGCAAAGCGGCGGGGCTGGACGCCGCGTTCAGCTGCGCCTGAGGAAAAGAGGCGGCGCGGTCTGCTTTTGAAGGTCTTGGACATAAGGGCCTCCCGGGGGGTTCGGACTTGCTTTTGCAGGGGCGCCCCTTGGCGAGGCGACCCCGATGTCCGAACCCTCGCCCCGTGTCCTCGCCGTAAGCAATATCGCCTGCCTGCCATGCGATATCACCAGCCCGACCGGGGCCTGCTATCCCCTGACAGACCGCCAAATCCGTCAGTGATATTGAATATCAACGCGTGCCCGCGCATGTTTGCCAGTGAACGGGCAGCCGCCTATCCGGAGTCGGAAAATGAAAAGCCTTCTTTCCACCGCCGCCCTTGTGCTGGCATTTGCCGGTCCCGCCGCGGCCGAGTGTTATGCCGACTACAAGGCCAAGCGTGACGAACCGCTCAAGCTGCACTACGGTGTGGCGCAGGTGTCGGACGCCAACTGTTCGCCAGCTGCGGCCGAAGGCGAATTGGCGCCCAGGCTTGCGTCTGATGGCTGGACGTTGCTGAACGTCCTGTCCACATTCGGGCCGGAAGGTCTTGAAGAAAGGAAAGCGAGTGCCGGAGCCTACTTCCTCCGTTACTGACAGCCTGAAGGCGGGCAACCGCGTGGTTGCCTTCGGAATTGCTGCCATCGTCCTGATCCTGCTGGCAGCGGCGCTGTTTCTGTTCCTGAACCTGCCGGACGCGAACGCCTTCAATGCCAAGGTCGAGCGGATCTTTGTCGAGAACAACGATCTGACCACCGGCGGCGAAATCAAGCTTCTGGAGATCCTTGCGCAGTCGGGCACCGCGTTCTCCGAGGTGCTGGTCAGCTATCGCAGCGTGATCTTCGTGCTTTTGGTGTTTTCCACCGCGCTGCTGATCGCCGCCTTGGTTTTTCTGGTGATGATCATCGCCCTGAACCGGCGGATATCGGCGATCCAGCGGTCGGGCATCCAGGTGTCGAGCCTGATGATCAGCCGCGAGTCCCGTGCTGTTTACATCAACGATCTGGAATTCGCCCTGACCGAAGCCGCGCTGGAAACGCTGTCGGTGCTGGCCGAGGCGCGGATGGATGACGACATCCTGACCGGCGCGCAGATCGAGGCGGTGATCTCGGGCCGCAACGAGGCCGACTGCGACGAAGCGGCCGGGGCTACCCGGGTGAAACGCCTGCGCGACGCCCTGGGCAACCAGCTGGTCAGCGAGCTTCTGGTCAAGACCGTCGCCCGGCGCGGCTATATGCTGGCGGTGGGCAAGGACACGATC
>JAPLPF010000049.1:11359-14451 GCA_026400325.1 Rhodobacterales bacterium | reverse complement strand
GCAGGCCACGATCGAAGAGGTGCTGGGTGCAGGCATGCAGATGCTGAATGCCAAGGGCGCCGCCGCGATCCTGATGGACGTCCGGACTGGCGAGATCATGGCACTGGCGTCCCTGCCGACCTTTGATCCGAACGACCGGCCCAACCCGATTGTCGACAAGGATGCCGAACCCGGTGACAGCCCGCTTTTCAATCGCGCCGTGCAGGGCGTGTACGAGCTTGGCTCGACCTTCAAGATCTTCGCCGTCGCTCAGGCGCTGGAGCTTGGGCTGGTAAACCCCGACACTATGGTTGACGCCAATGCCCCGATGATCTGGGGCAAGCACAAGATCAAGGAATTCGAAAACCACAATTATGGTCCTCTCCTGTCGGTGACGGATGTGATTGCCAAGTCCTCGAACGTCGGCACTGCGCATATCGCGCTGATGATCGGGCCCTTGCGCCAGCAGGCCTTCCTGAAATCGCTGGGCTTTTTCGATCCGACGCCGGTGGAACTGGTCGAGGCCCCCGGCGCACGCCCGCTGATCCCAAAGCGCTGGCCAGAAATCGTGACCATCACCACATCCTACGGACACGGCATGTCGGCCAGCCCGATGCACCTGGCGGCAGCCTATGCGGCCATTGCCAACGGTGGCGTCATGATCAAGCCGACGCTTCTGAAACGCGAAGGTCCAACCACCGGCGTTCGGGTAATGAGCGAGAAGACCGCGATGGAATCGGTCAAGATGCTGCGCCGTGTGGTGACCGAAGGCACGGCCTCGCTGGGTGAAGTGCCGGGCTATGAGGTTGCCGGCAAGACCGGCACGGCGGACAAGCCGAAAAAGACCGGCGGATACTATCATGACAAGGTGGTGAACACCTTTGCCGCGGTCTTTCCGGCTTCAAACCCGCAATATGTGCTGATCGTGACGCTGGACGAACCGTCGGACACCACCCTTTCCGAACCGCGCCGCACCGCAGGCTGGACAGCCGTGCCCGTGGCCGCCGAGATCATCCGCCGCGTCGCACCGCTCATGGGTCTGCGCCCGAAGCTTGAACCCCCCGCACCCGATGCGGTAACAGCCGCCAGCAACTGACGGAAGGTGGGGCATGGCAGAGCGCGCGACACGGCTATCGGATCTCGGGCTGACTGCGCGGGCGGGCCGGGACCCTGCGCTGTCGGGACTGACGGCCGACAGCCGCGCCGTGCGGGCCGGAATGCTTTTTGCTGCCCTGCCGGGCAGCGCCATGCATGGGGCTGCGTTCATCCCTGCCGCCCTTGACCAGGGCGCCGCCGCGATCCTGACCGATGCAACCGGCGCAAGGCTTGCCGCAGATGCGATGGCGGATGGCGACATCGCCCTTGTGGTGGCGGAAGACCCGCGCGCCGCCCTTGCCGGTGCCGCAGCCCTGTGGTTCGGCGCGCAGCCCGAAACCGTGGTCGCGGTCACCGGCACCAACGGCAAGACCTCGGTCGCGACCTTTGCCCGGCAGATCTGGGCGGCGCTTGGACACGAGGCGATCAACATCGGCACCACCGGAATCGAAGGGGCTTGGTCCGCGCCGTCCAGCCACACCACGCCCGATGCGATCACCCTGCAAAAGCTGCTGGCCTCTGCGGCACAGGGCGGCGTGACCCATGCGGCGATGGAGGCCTCGTCCCATGGTCTTGACCAGCGCCGTCTGGATGGTGTGCGGCTGACAGCGGCAGGGTTCACCAACCTCACGCAGGATCACCTGGACTATCACGGCACGATGGACGCGTACTTCGATGCCAAGGCACGGCTTTTCACCCGGCTTCTGCCCGAGGACGGGGTCGCCGTGGTCAACCTTGATGGTGCCCGCGGCACGGAGATGGCCGAACTGGCACTGGCGCGGGGGCTTCGCGTGCTGACCGTGGGAAAGGGGCAGGGCGCCGACCTGCAGATCGCCGCCACCCGTCCTGATGCTACCGGGCAAGAGGTGCGCTACCTTTGGCAAGGCCGCGCCTTCCAGACCCGACTTGCGCTGGTCGGAGCGTTCCAGGCCGAGAATGTGGCCGTGGCTGCAGGCCTTGCCATTGCCGCCGGTGACGCACCCGAGGCGGTGCTGGCCACGCTTCCCCGCCTGACAGGGGTGCGGGGCCGGATGCAGCTGGCCGCGACCCGCCGCAACGGGGCGGCGGTCTACGTCGATTACGCCCACACCCCCGATGCCATCGAGACCGCCCTGAAAGCCTTGCGCCCGCATGTGATGGGGCGGATCATCGTGGTCTTCGGGGCGGGCGGCGACCGTGACCGCACCAAGCGCCCGCTGATGGGGGCGGCGGCCCGCGCCCATGCCGACGTGCTTTATGTCACCGATGACAACCCGCGCACGGAAGAACCCGCCGTGATCCGCAGGGCCATACTTCAAGCCTGCCCCGAAGCGAACGAGGTGGCCGACCGCGCCGAAGCGATCCTGCGCGCGGTTGATGCCCTATTGCCGGGGGACGCCCTTCTTGTCGCAGGCAAGGGGCATGAAAGCGGTCAGATCATCGGCACTGATGTCTATCCGTTTGACGATGTGGAACAGGCGTCTGTCGCGGTCGCGGCATTGGATGGGGTGATCTGATGGCGCTTTGGACCTCAGCCGATGCCACCAGGGCTACGGGCGGGCGCAGCACGGCGGACTGGCAAGCGACAGGTGTGTCGATCGACACCCGCACGCTGCAGCCGGGGGACCTTTTCGTGGCCCTGAAGGATGTGCGCGACGGCCATGACTTCGTGGCCGAGGCGTTGGGGAGGGGGGCAGCCGCGGCCTTGGTTTCCCGCATCCCGGACGGTGTTCCCGAAACAGCGCCGCTTCTTGTCGTGCCGGATGTGCTGCTGGCGCTGGAAGCGCTCGGGGCAGCCGCCCGTGCGCGCACCAATGCCCGGGTTGTCGGGGTCACCGGGTCGGTCGGCAAGACCTCGACCAAGGAAATGCTGCGCGCGATCCTGTCGGGCCAGGGTACGACCCATGCGGCCGAGGCAAGCTACAACAACCACTGGGGTGTGCCGTTGACGCTGGCCCGGATGCCCCCCGAGACGCGGTTCGCCGTCATCGAGATCGGGATGAACCACCCCGGCGAGATTGCCCCCCTTGCCCGCCTTG
>JAPLPF010000049.1:0-11337 GCA_026400325.1 Rhodobacterales bacterium | reverse complement strand
CCCGCCTTGCCCGGCTTGACGTGGCGATGGTCACCACCGTCGCACCCGCGCATCTGGAGGCTTTCGAAAAGGTCGAAGACATCGCGCATGAAAAGGCCTCGATCTTCGAGGGGTTGACTGCTGGCGGCACCGCCGTCATCAACGCCGACATCGAATGGACCCCTCTGCTTGCCGCCAAGGCCCGGGCGGTTGGGGCAAGTCCGGTGACCTTCGGCCGCGCGCCCGGTGCTGATTTCCGGTTGACCGAGGTCCGTCCTGCCGAAGACTGCTCGGTCGCCCGCGCCGTGCGTCTGGGCAACCCGCTCTTGTTCAAGGTCTCGACCCCCGGCAGCCATTTCGTTCTCAACGCTCTGGGTGCGCTGGCGGTTGCCGAGGCGCTGGGGGCCGATCCGATCATTGCTTCGCATGATCTTGGCCGATGGGCCCCGCCTCCGGGACGTGGCCAACGAGAGCGGATCATGCTGGACCTGGTCGAGGAAACGTTCTTCGATCTCATCGACGACGCCTTCAACGCCAATCCGGCCTCGATGGCCGCAGCACTCGACGTGCTGATCGCGGCCAGACCCACCGACGGGATCGGTCGGGTGGGCGGCGGCCGCCGCATCGCGGTTCTGGGCGACATGCTGGAGCTTGGCCCGACGGAAGGCGCCCTTCACGCCGCCATCGCGCGCCACCCCGGCCTGTCGGCGGTGCACGTCATCCATTGCGTCGGACCCCGGATGAAGGCCCTGCACGCCGCGCTGCCACGCCAGCAGCGCGGCGACTGGGTCGAGACCGCGCAAGAGATCGCGCCGCGCGCGCGAACCCTGCTGGATGCCGGTGACATCGTTCTTGTCAAAGGCTCCAAGGGATCAAAGGTCAGCCTTGTCGTTGACGTGCTGCGGAAAATGGGGCAGGGCCCTGCGCCGATGGAAGGGACCTTGTAGATGTTTTTCTGGCTGACCGAGTTTTCCGACGGCGGGGATGTCTTCAACCTCTTTCGCTATATCACCTTCCGCGCCGGGGGGGCGTTTGTGACGGCGCTGATCTTCGGGTTCATTTTCGGGCGCCCGCTGATCGACTTCTTGCGCCGCAAGCAGGGCAAGGGCCAGCCGATCCGCGACGATGGCCCGCAAAGCCACCTGGCCAAGGCCGGAACACCCACGATGGGCGGCCTTCTGATCCTGTCGGCGCTGATGTTTTCCACGTTCTTGTGGGCGCGGCTGGACAATCCCTATGTCTGGATCGTCGTTCTTGTGACGTTGGCCTTCGGTTTTATCGGCTTCGCTGATGATTTTGCGAAGGTCACCAAGCAGAACACCAAGGGCGTGTCGTCACGCATCCGGATGGGGCTGGGCCTGTTCATCGCGGCGCTTGCGGCCTATGCCGCCTCGCTGTTTCATCCGGCCGAGTTGACGAACCAGCTTGCCTTTCCCTTCTTCAAGGATGCGCTGGTGAACCTTGGGATCTTCTTTGTCCCCTTCGGCATGATCGTGATCGTGGGGGCCGCCAACGCCGTCAACCTTACTGACGGGCTTGACGGCCTTGCCATCATGCCGGTGATGATCGCGGGCGGTACGCTTGGCATCATCGCCTATGTCGTCGGGAACGCGAATTTCACCGAATACCTCGACGTTCACTTCGTGCCCGGCACGGGTGAGCTGCTGATCTTCACCGCCGCGCTTTTTGGCAGTGGCCTTGGGTTCCTTTGGTACAATGCCCCACCCGCCGCCGTGTTCATGGGCGACACCGGATCCCTGGCCCTGGGTGGCGCCCTGGGCGCGATCGCGATCTGCACCAAGCACGAGATCGTGCTGGCCATCGTGGGCGGGTTGTTCGTGGTCGAGGCGCTGTCGGTGATCATCCAGGTCCTGTACTACAAGCGCACCAAGAAACGCATCTTCCTGATGGCACCCATTCATCACCACTTTGAAAAGAAGGGCTGGGCCGAACCGCAGATCGTGATCCGCTTCTGGATCATCAGCCTGATCCTTGCGATGGTCGGCCTTGCGACGCTGAAGGTGCGGTAAGTTGGGGCGGGCCGTGGGTTGACCAGGGATCGTGAACGGCCCTACTGTCTCGGGGTGGCGGCAGCAAGGTGTTTCCATGCCCAGACAGATGCAGTTGACCCCTGACCTTGTCGCCCGCGTGCCGCCCCATGACGGCATGTCAGGCCTTGTGTCGACCCGTTCGGACCGCCCTACGGATGACGACTATGCTGCGGTGGTGGCGGGCCTGCGGTCGCAAGGTCCAGCCTCGGGCGAGGTCTGGATCTTTGCCTATGGGTCGCTGATCTGGAATCCCGAATTCGACTTCGACACTGAATGCCTTGGCACGCTTTCGGGCTGGCACCGGTCGTTCTGCCTTGGCTGGGTGCGCATCTATCGTGGCACGCCGGAACGGCCGGGCATCATGCTGGCGCTGGATCGGGGTGGGTCGTGCCGGGGGGTGGTGTTTCGCCTGCCGCAGGTGGCGATTGACGAGAACCTGACCCGCATCCTGCGCCGCGAAATGCCGATCAAGCGCGACAAGCCGCCGTGCCGCTGGGTCACGGTGCGCACCGATGCGGGCCCGGTTCGTGCCATCGCATTTCCCATCAGCCGGTCCAGCCCGGCCTATCTGCCCGACCTGACAGAAGAGATGGTGGTTCAGGCCCTTGCCACGGCCGCCGGCGAACGGGGGTCGATGGCGGAATACCTGGCCTCGACGGTGGAACATCTTGAAGCGCGGGGCATCCACGACCGCTATCTCTGGCGGATGCAGGCGCTTGTGGCCGAACGGATCGCAGCGCTTTATCCGGGGCCATGACGGACCCAGGCGCACCGTCAGGGCGCCGTTGCCCCTTTTCTCTTCCCGCGTCCTCCCCTATCCCTGCCAAAGGCAATGGCGGATGGACAGGCAATGATCCCGGTAAAGGGTTACAAGGGCGAAAAGGTTGCCGTGCTGGGACTTGGCAGGTCAGGCCTGGCCACTGCGGCAGCCCTTCTTGCTGGCGGGGCGCAACCGCTGCTTTGGGACGACAGCCCGGAGACGCGGTCCAAGGTCGCAGCCGATGGCCATGCCCTGACCGATCTGACCCGTCAGTCCGCCCTGGATGGCGTGGCGGCGCTGATCACCTCGCCCGGCATCCCGCATCTCTATCCGACAGCGCACCCGATCATCGCCCGTGCACTTGAGGCGGGCATACCGGTCGACAACGACATCGGCCTGTTCTTCCAAAGTGCTGCCGGCGACGAATGGGCCGAGATGGAAACCCCGCCCAAGGTGATCGCGGTCACCGGGTCGAACGGCAAATCGACGACAACGGCGCTCATTCACCACATTCTGACCGAGGCCGGACGACCCTGCCAGATGGCGGGGAACATCGGCACGGGGGTTCTGTCCATCGACCCGCCCGTCGACGGCGAGGTTATCGTGCTGGAGCTTTCAAGCTACCAGACCGAACTTGCCCGGGCGCTGACCCCCGATGTCGCGGTCTTCACCAACCTGTCGCCCGACCACCTTGACCGCCACGGCGGGATGGGCGGCTATTTTGCCGCCAAGTCGCGGCTTTTCACTCTTGGTGGTCCGGATCGGGCGGTGATCGGGGTGGATGAGGTGGAAGGGCGCTTCCTTGCCGGTCAACTGGCGCAAGGCCCGGCCGATGATCGGGTGATCCGGGTGTCTTCGGGGACGAAGCTTGAGGGGTTCGGCTGGTCGGTCTTTGCCCGCAAGGGGTTTTTGGCGGAATGGCGCAAGGGGCGGCAGGTCGCCAGCATCGACCTGCGTGAAATCAAGGGCCTGCCCGGTGCGCACAACCACCAGAACGCCTGCGCGGCCTATGCGGCCTGCCGGTCGCTTGGGCTTGCGCCGAAGCTGATCGAGGGGGCGCTGCACAGTTTTGCGGGCCTGCCGCACCGCAGCCAGTTGGTCGGTGAACGCGCCGGCGTGCGCTTCGTCAATGACAGCAAGGCCACCAACGTGGACTCTGCCGCCAAGGCGCTGCAGGCCTTTCCAAAGATCCGCTGGATTGCCGGGGGCCTGGGCAAGGAGGGCGGGATCGCCGGGCTGAAGCCCTATCTGCCCTCGGTCGTGAAGGCCTATCTCATCGGCCATTCCGCCCGCGACTTTGCGCTGGAACTGGGCGATACCCCGCACGAGATCTGCGAAACGATGGAGCGCGCCGTCACCAGCGCGGCGGCCGATGCGCAGGCGGGTGAGGTGGTCCTTCTGGCCCCGGCGGCGGCAAGTTTCGACCAGTATCCGAACTTCGAGAAGCGCGGTGAGGATTTCACCGCGCGGGTGAAGGCATTGATCGGCGCGTAGGCCGCTGTTTCTTCGAAGACACCATGCCAGTGCCTTTGACGGCTCCGGACCGGGCTGTCCGAAACGCCCGGTCGTGGCGATGTGCCGTCAGACCTTGAGCAAAAGGCCACCTTGCGCCGCCGAAGTCTCGGCGCGGTCCAAAAGCTGTTGCAGGGCCGCCCCTCGGGCAAAATCGGGGTCCGGCGCCCCTTCGCCCCGGATCGCGGCGATGAACCTGTGGAACACCATGGGGACTGGCGGGCAATCAACCTCGACCCAGGTGCCGGTATGGATGTCTTCGCCAAGGCAGACGCGCAACTTGCTGACCGCGTTTTCATAGGTCACTTCAACCCCGCCTGTCAGGCCGTAAAGCCTGATCTGCAGGTCGTTCAGATGACCGCTGGCAAAGCGCGTCGCGGCCACCGTTCCCAGCGCCGAGTTCGACAGCCGCACTTGCATCGTGGCACTGTCGTTGGCGTCCAGCACATACTCGCCGATCTTGCCGCCGGGGGCCTTGTCGAAGGTCTGCAGCAGGCAGGACACCGCAACCACATCCAGACCGGCGACGAATGTCGCAAAGTCAAGGATGTGGATGCCGACATCGCCAAGCACACCCTTGGACCCGTGCGCCGTGGACAAACGCCAAAGCCATTGCGATTCCTTGTCCCAGTGTCCCCGGCTGGCTGGGTCAGCCAGCTTTGCAGATAGGACGCCTCCAGATGGCGGACCTCACCGATGGCCCCCTCGCGGACGATCCTTGCGCCTTCGTAAAGGGCAGGGACGTGGCGATAGGTCAGGTTGACCATGTTCACCACGCCCGCCTTTGCGGCAGCAGATGCCATTTCGGCGGCATCTGCGGCGTTGGTGGCCAGCGGTTTTTCACACAGCACATGCTTTCCTGCGGCCAGGAAAGGCAGGGTCGTGGCGTAGTGCGCGGCGTCGGGGGTGACGTTCGCCACAGCGTCAAATTCGCCCCAGGCAAGCGCCTCGCCGACCGAGGCAAAGCCACGGGGGATGCCATGGGTCGCAAGAAAGGCCGCAAGCTGTTCGGGGCGGGTGTCGATGCCCGCAACCAGGCTGACACCGGGGATGGCGGCAAAGTGTTCCGCATGGGTCTTTGCCATGCCGCCGGTGCCAAGGATCAAAAGCCGGATCGGTTGCATCAGCGGAACCCCTCTTCGCCATCGTGGTGCAGGCGCGGCCCGCGTTCGGTGATCGGCTCCAGCGCCTTTGCGACCGTGGTATTCGGCGCGTCGGTCGGGTTGGCGATCCGGCCTTCGGGGTTGTGCGCCCAACGGACGGCATTGGAGATGACCCGCTGCACCATCGGTTGGTGATAGGTCGGGTAGGTCTCATGCCCCGGACGGAAGTAAAAGATGTTGCCAGCTCCGCGCCGGTAGGTCAGGCCAGAACGGAACACTTCGCCCCCTGCGAACCAGCTGACAAAGACCGTCTCAAGGGGTTCGGGCACGCCGAAAGGCTCGCCGTACATCTCTTCGTTCTCCAGCTCGAAATGGTCGGGGATGCCGCGTGCAATCGGGTGCTGGCGGCTGGTAACCCAAAGCCGCTCGCGTTCCCCGGCCTCGCGCCATGTCAGGTTGCATGGTGCCCCCATCAGCCGCTTGAAGGGCTTTGCGAAATGGGCCGAGTGCAGGAAGATTACCCCCATGCCACCCCAGACTGCAGTGCAGACCCGTTCGACGACCTCGTCGGCGACATCGCCATGCGCGGCATGGCCCCACCAGATCAGCACGTCGGTTTCGGCCAGCTTGGCCGCCGTCATCCCGTGTTCGGGGTCCTGAAGGGTGACTGTCGTCGCGGTGATTCCGTCCTCACGGTTCAGCGCGCCGGCAATCGTCCCGTGCATGGTCTCAGGGTAAACCTGCGCCACAACCTTGTTCTTCTGTTCATGGACGTTTTCGCCCCAAACGGTGACGCGGATCGTCATGGTCGGCTCCTTCCTTGTCTGTCGGTTCATAAGTGGAACGGTTTGCCATCCGTGTCAAAGCCGACTGGCAGCGGTTTTTACCGGCGCATGGCTTGCCAGCCGACCCGCAAGCGTCAATCCTGCAGGCATGACAGTGCCCCCTGCCCAGCTTCACCTTCGCCTGGTGTTCGGCGACCGTCTGGTCTTCGGACCGGGCAAGGCCGAGCTTCTGGCCCTGATCCGCGACACCGGGTCGATCTCGGCGGCGGGTCGAGCCATGGAGATGAGCTACAAGCGTGCCTGGTCGCTGGTGGAAGAGATGAACAGTGCCTTTGTCGCACCGCTCGTCTTCAGCGTGCGGGGCGGCGCGGGTGGCGGCGGGGCCGCCCTGACCGAGGCCGGAGCGGCGGTTCTGGACGCCTATCAGGCGATGGTTGCAAGCATTTTGCAGGATAATGAAGCGACACTGGCAAGGATTGCAGGACAGCTAAGGGATATGTCCGAAGAGAAATAGCGCTTGCCTTGAAAGTGGGGGCAGTCAATATGTTCCAAGAAACATATCGAGGATGCCATGCGCCCTGTCCTGCCACTCTTCGCTTTGCTGATTTCTGCCCAGTCCGCCTTGGCCGACGTGACGGTCTTTGCCGCATCCAGCCTGAAGACCGCGCTGGACGAGATTGCCGCCGATTGGCAGACCAGGACCGGCAGACCGGTCATTCTGACCTATGGCGGCAGCGCAGCAATGGCAAAGCAGATCGCTGAGGGTGCCCCGGCAGACATCTTCATTTCTGCCTCGGTCGAGTGGATGGATGACCTTGCGGGCCGCGCCCTGATCCAGCCCAACAGCCGCCGCGACCTTTTGGGCAACCGGCTGGTGCTGGTGGCACACGGAGCAGCACAGCCCGTCGTGCTGGACGAAACTCTTGACCTTGCAGGCCTTCTGGCTGGCGGGCGGCTGTCGATGGCGATGGTCGCGTCTGTCCCTGCCGGGCAATACGGGGCCGAGGCGCTGCAGAACCTGGGCCTTTGGGATCAGGTCAAGGACAGTCTCGCACAGTCGGAAAACGTCCGCGCGGCGCTGCAACTTGTCGCCCTTGGTGAGGCGCCGCTTGGCGTGGTCTATACCTCGGACGCGGTGGCAGAGCCTGGGGTAAGCGTCATTGGCACCTTTCCCGAAACCAGCCATCGCCCGATCGTCTATCCCGCAGCGCTGATGCCGGATGCGGGAAAGGATGCCGCAGCTTTCCTGGACCATCTGTCCACCCCCGAGGCAATGGCGGTCTTTTCGGCGAACGGGTTCATCCCCTTGCCATGACCCTGCGGCCGCGCGCAGATAGGGCATGATCGACTGGTTGTCGCCCGAAGAATGGCAGGCCGTGGCATTGTCGCTGCGCGTGTCGCTGTGGGCCACGGCGCTGAGCCTGCCCCTTGGCGTGCTTGCGGCCGTGGCGCTGGCACGGTGGAGCTTTCCGGGCAAGACGCTGCTGAACGGCCTGGTCCATCTGCCCCTGATCCTGCCGCCGGTGGTGACGGGATATCTTCTTTTGCTGACCTTCGGGCGCATGGGGCCGGTTGGTGGTTTTCTGTATGACTGGTTCGGCATCACCTTGGCCTTCCGTTGGACCGGGGCCGCGCTCGCCGCCGCCGTCATGGCATTCCCGCTGATGGTCCGCGCGATCCGCCTGTCAGTCGAGGCGGTGGACCCAAGGCTGGAACAGGCCGCGGCGACGCTGGGGGCCTCGCGGCCTGTGGTCTTTGCCACCGTAACCCTGCCGTTGATCCTGCCCGGAATCATCGCGGGGGCAGTCCTGGCCTTTGCCAAGGCGATGGGAGAGTTCGGGGCCACAATCACCTTTGTGTCCAACATCCCCGGCGAGACGCAGACCATCCCCTCGGCGATCTATGCCTTCCTGCAGGTGCCGGGTGGCGATGCCTCGGCCTTCCGGCTGGTGGTGATTTCGGTCGTGCTGGCCATGGGCGCGCTGATCCTGTCGGAGGCGCTGTCCCGGCGCGCGGCAAGACGGGTGGCAGGGACATGACACTGTCGATCCGCCTGAAACACCGCTTCCCCGACTTTGCGCTGGATGTGGACCTTGTCGCCCCTGCAGGGCTGACCTGCCTGTTCGGGCGGTCCGGGTCGGGCAAGACCACGGTGATCAACGCCGTCGCCGGGCTGATCCGTCCGGATGAGGCGCAGATCACCCTGGGCGGCCAACCCCTGCACGACCTGCCCGCGCACCAGCGCCGCGTCGGCTATATCTTTCAGGATGCGCGGTTGTTCCCGCACATGACCGTGGCGCAGAACCTTGGCTACGGCGCCCGCGTTCGCCGCCGCCCGATGCAGGGGTTTGACCGGATCGTGGGCCTTCTGGGGATCGAGGGGCTGTTGCCCCGCCGTCCGGCAACTCTGTCCGGGGGCGAGCGTCAGCGCGTCGCCATCGGCCGTGCGCTGTTGTCGGATCCGCAGCTTTTGCTGATGGACGAACCCCTCGCCGCGCTGGACGAGGCCCGCAAGGCCGAGATCCTGCCCCACATCGAGGCGCTGCGCGACCAGTCGGGCCTGCCGATCCTCTATGTCAGCCATTCGCTTTCCGAGGTCGCCCGCCTTGCCACCACCATTGCCGTGCTGGAAAGCGGGCGCCTGGCAGCCATCGGCCCGGCGGTTGACCTTTTGTCGGACCCGTTCAGCGCAAAGATCCTTGGAGGGCGCGATGCAGGCGCAATCCTGACCGCCCGGATCGAGGCGCAGGAACCGGATGGCCTGACCCGACTGTCCACGACGGCCGGGCCGATCTGGCTGCCGCATGTCACAGCCGCCGTGGGAGCGGCGGTTCGGATCCGGATCATGGCGCAAGACGTGATCCTGTCCCTGGACCGGCCCCTGGGCCTGTCAGCGCTCAACGTGCTGCCCGCGACCGTGCTTGCCTTGCGTGAGGGTGAGGGGCCGGGAACCCTGGTGCAGCTTGATCTTGCCGGTCAACGCCTTCTGGCACGGATCACGCGACGGTCTTCCAGCGCGCTTGGCCTGGCGCCCGGACGGCAGGTCTTTGCGATCGTGAAGTCGGTCGCCGTTGCGCAAGGGGATGTGGTTGAAGGCACGATTTCACCCCAAGGTTGAAGACCCCGCCGCTGCGCTGTCAGGAAACTGATTCTCTTTTTACCCTGTCCCGGCCAGCGACGCGGTCCGTTTCCAAGAATGTCGCCAGACGCCGCCCATTTGCCAGCCGGTTTGTTGACCACGGAATCAATAACCGGTGTTCCATCGTGACCTTGGCCGCATGTCCACATTGACAGCGCCACCAGAAAGCAGAGTAATCTGGCGATCGGGGGTAAGGTTCAGTTGCATGACAACGGCCTGTTACAGGACTGCTGCTAGACATGGCCACTGTTGTTACCCAGGCTGCGCGAAAATCGGGGAACCCCCGCAGCAGCTGCCACTTGAAACCAGGGAGACCAAACGTGAAAAACTCCACCTCTGCCTTCAACCGTCGCCGGTTCCTGCAAGGCTCCGCTGCGGGCGCAGGCATCCTTGCCGCACCGGCAATCATCTCGTCCAAAGCGCTGGCCTCGTCGGGCGAGCTGAACTTCACCGGCTGGGCCGGCTATCCGGCGCTGGCCGAAAAGGTGTTCCCGGCTTTCACCGCCGCGACGGGCATCACCGTGAACTTCAAGGAAGTGCCAGACAACGAAACGATCTTCGCTGACGCAAAGGTTGCCTTGGAAACCGGCGGCGTCGACATGATCGAACCGACGATCGACCGCGTGGGTGCCTATCACTCGAACGGCCTTGTCGGCGCCTGGGATGAATCGAAACTGGCGGTTGACAACTACCTGCCCGGCCTCGCCGATGGCAACGCCGGTGAGCGGTCGCGCAAGGACGGCATGCTGCTGTATGTCCCGTCGAACTGGGGCACCGAAGCGCTGGTGGTGAACACCGCCAATGCCAAGCTCTCGGCTCCGGCGTCGCTGGGTGACCTGTTCAACGCTGAAAACCCGGCTGTGGTGCGTCCGCATTCGGCACTTGCTGCGATGGGCCGCTACCTTGACGCAACCGGCAAGCTGCCGCGTCCGTTCATGGACGGCTACACCGACATGGCCGCGATGACCGAAATCTGGGACATCGTGCTGGCCGAGGCGATCAAGTCCAAGGGCAACATCGTCCAGTGGTGGTCGGGCGAGAACGAGGCCAATGCCGGCTTCACCGCAAACGGTGCGACCGTGGGCCTGTGCTGGGATTCGACCGGCTTCAACCTGCGCAAGGACGGCTATGCCTATGTTGCCCCGGCCGAGGGCGCGTTTGCCTGGCACCAGGGCTTCATGCTGATGAAGAACGCGACCAACGTCGATCAGGCGCATGAACTGGCCAAGTGGGTCTCGACAGCCGAGGGTGCTGCCGCCTGGGCAGGTGCCTTCTCGTCGAACCCGGTCGGCAAGGGTGCCGCCGACCTCCTCAGCCCGGATGTCGCTGCCTTCTACAGCGGCACCTTCAACGACGAGGCGCTGTCCAAGCTGTGGTGGTGGCCCGACCAGTCGGCCGAATTCCTGGCCAAGCGCGCCGAATACGCCGACAAGTTCAAGGCCGCCTGATCGCGGCCTGACGGGGGCCCGCCAGAGACACCTCTGGCGGGCCCTTTCCACGCGTCCGATCAACGAGGCGCGCAAGAAAAGTACCACATGCAGGGGGAACGGCCCGGGATGAGCGCCGAAATACAACTCGACGATGTCTGCTGCGACTTTGGCGACTTTCGTGCCGTGGATCATGTCAGCGTGACCATCAAGGCAGGCGAATTCTTTTCCTTCCTTGGCCCCTCGGGGTGCGGCAAGACCACGATCCTGCGGATGATCTCGGGGTTTACCGACCCGTCCTCGGGCGTGATCCGGATCGGCGGCAAGGACGTGCTCGGCCAGCGTCCGAACCAGCGTCCGACCGCCCTGATCTTTCAGAACCTGGCCCTTTTCCCGCTGATGCCGGTCTGGGAGAACATCTCCTTCGGGCTTGAAGTGCGCGGGGCCGACAAGGCGACGCGCCGGGCAAAGGCCGAAGACCTTCTTCGTCTGGTCGATCTGCCGGGGGCGGGGGACAAGATGATCTCGCAACTGTCAGGCGGGCAGAAGCAGCGCGTGGCCATTGCGCGTGCGCTGGCGGT
>JAPLPF010000061.1 GCA_026400325.1 Rhodobacterales bacterium | reverse complement strand
ACCGGCGCAAACGATGGGCGCGCCGCAGGGCCTTGGCATTGCCGACCCCACGGCGGTCGAAGTGGTCCAGGTGGCGGGGGCGACCTATCTGATCGTCGCTGCGACCCGGTCATCGTCGCTGAGCGTGATCGAGATCGGGTCCGACGGTGGCATGCGGGTTGCCGACCATGTGGTTGACACGCTGGACACCCGCTTTGCCGGGGTGCAGGCGCTGGCCACGGTCAGCCAGGGTGACCGGGCCTTCGTGATCACCGGGGGTAGCGACGGCGGGCTTGTCTTGATGACCCTTTTGCCCGACGGGCGGCTGGTGCTGGTCGGCAGCCACTTGCAGGCGCCAGGTCTTGCGCTGGACAATGTCACGGCAATCTCGGCCCGGCTGGTCGATGACCGGATCGACGTTTTCGTCGCCTCCGAGGGGGCCGGCATCACCCGCCTGACGGTCGAGCTTGGCCCCCTTTCCCCGATCCGGTCTGCCGGGATAGACGCTGAAACCCTTGTCGGAACGACCGGTGGCGACATGCTTCTGGGCGGAGACGGCAATGACCTGATCCAGGGCGCCGAAGGGGCGGATATCATCACAGACGGCGGCGGGGGCGATACCTTGTCGGGCGGGGCGGGGGCCGATGTCTTCGTGCTGACTGCGGATGGAACCCTGGACAGTATCACCGACTTCCAGCTTGGAATCGACCGCATCGACCTTTCCGCCTGGGGGTCGATCCATTCCCTGACGGCGCTTTCGATCACCGCGACGGCGACCGGGGCCGAGATATCCTATGGTGACGAGACGCTGCAGATCAGTGCGGCCAACGGCCTTCCGATCCAGCCCACAGCTTTTCGCCTGACTGACTTTGTCGGCCTGTGGCATACGTGGGTCCCTGTGGACAAGACGGATGCCACGACGGGAACTGCGCAGTCCGACCTGCTGATCGGAACCGCTGGTGACGACTGGTTCATCCTTACGGCCGGGGCGGACACGATCGACGGCGGTGATGGCTTTGACATGGTTGATCTGTCGCGGGCCACGATCGGTCAGCGGGTGAACCTGCAATCGTCGCGCGACAACAGCGGACTGGCCGACCTGCATATCCATCTCAACATCGAGGGCGTGGCCGGCTCGCGTTTTGGTGACGCGCTGATCGGCAACGCGGGGGCAAATCTGCTTGACGGCCGGGACGGGACGGACCGGCTTGAAGGTCTTGACGGGGCTGACACCCTGATCGGCGGCCCGGGCAATGACCTTTTGCTGGGCGGCCTTGGGGCAGACCGGCTGGACGGTGGCGTGGGACGCGACAGGATCAGCTATCGCAACGCGACAGCTCCCGTCCTTGCCGACATGGAGCAGCCTGCGCTCAACCAGGGAGAGGCCCAGGGCGACCAGTACATCGGCATGGAAGATCTGGAAGGATCGCGCCAGTCCGATACATTGCGGGGCGACCTGCAGGGAAACTGGATCCTCGGCTACGAAAGCGATGACCGGCTTGAAGGGCGGGCCGGCAACGACACGCTTTCCGGCGGTTCAGGCAATGACACTTTGCTTGGGGGTGCCGGTGCGGATCTGATTGATGGCGAGGCGGGGATCGACGTTGCAAGCTATGCCGACAGCAAGACCGGTGTGCGCCTGGACCTGACCACCCCGACACTTTCGACAGGCGATGCCGCAGGCGACAGTTTGCGGTTCATCGAAGTCTACGAAGGCTCGAGCTTTGGCGACAGCCTGCTGGGCACTGCAGAGGCGGACGTCTTCAATGGCCTCGGTGGTAATGATCGACTGGAAGGCCGCAGCGGGTCGGACCTGTTGTCCGGGGGGGCGGGCAATGATTTGCTGTACGGCGGCGACGGGAACGACACGCTGGAGGGCGGGTCCGGGGCTGACCGGCTGGAGGGCGGGGCGGGGTTTGATGTGGTGTCCTATTCCGGGGCGGGT
>JAPLPF010000042.1:3938-18664 GCA_026400325.1 Rhodobacterales bacterium | reverse complement strand
CTGGCCTGACGTGCTGCCGGAGGTCGTGGTTCTTGGCGATTCCCATGCCGAACATCTGTTCTATGGCCTTGCAGAAGGTCTGCCGGACCGAGCGGTCGCCATGTATTCCCAGAACGACGTCCCGTTTCTGGATTCCCGCAGGTTCGCGCCGCTATTCGCAGCACTGCAAGGGAATCCGAACCTCAAGACGGTGGTCTATGCGATGCACTGGCCGCGCCGCTTTGCTGATCTTGAGGACGAAGCGGCATTCGAGCGTCGGCTGGGCGAAACGCTGGGTCTCCTGCAGGGCCTTGGCGCCCGGGTCCTGGTTGTGGGGGATTTGCCGTGGTTTGCCTCGGAACCACCCTACTGCAAATACGCGGTCATTCCCGGCAATGACCGGTATTGCACGGCGCTGCGGACGGATGCCGAGGCAGCAAGGCTGCGCTACAACCCGATCATCGCGCGGGTAACGACCGCGCTCGGGATTGAAGTCATCCCCCTGCGCGATCTTTTGTGTGACGGGGACGCCTGCTCGATGGCCCCGGCTGGCACCATGCTCTTGCGCGACAGCAATCACCTTACCGTCACCGGAAGCCTGTTGCTGGGCGCGCGCATCGCGGCGGCAATCAAGGCGAAGACCCCATGAAAAAAGGGCCGGGAAATCCCGGCCCAGTCAGGGGTTAGAAGGCGTGGATCGGCGGTCAGGGCTGCCAGAAGGGCTTGATGGCTTCGCCATCCGCCTCGTCCCGGGTCAGGCCGATGTCGCGCAGAAGGTGCGGGTCAAGCTGCGCCAGCGCCCTGCGGTCACGGCGGCGGACTGAGGCTACCGTCAAAGCGTTGATCACGCGCTGGATCAGACTGGTCCCGGTGCGAAGGGAAAGGGGTGTTGCACGGCTTTGGGCACGGCTCTGGGGCATTTTCGCCTCCTGCTATTTGTATTGATACAATACGCGAGTTCTGGTAGGGACAATCTAGCAATTCCCCGCAATGAGTCGCCAGAGGATTATTGTGACAGATACAATCTGGGTGCCCGATCTGAGTCAATTTCCCGGGCCGAAGTATCTGGGGCTAAGCCGTGCCCTGCGTGACGCGATCAGAAATGGCGATTTATCGCCGAATTCCCAATTGCCTACGGTGCGCGACCTGGCCTGGCGGTTGCATCTGACCCCGGGCACGGTGGCGCGCGCCTATCAGCTTGCCACGCAAGAGGGGCTGCTGGCGGCAACCGTCGGGCGCGGCACCTTTGTGGCAGCACAATCGCCGCGGCTTGGCCCGACGCAGGCATTGTATTCCGAACGCATCACCGGCGGAACCACCGGCCTGGTCGATCTGCGCCCGCCGCAGGTGCCCGAGGTCGGGCAGGCCGAGGCCTTCCGCGCAGCCCTTCTCGACATGGCGACGACGACAGGGCAGGGCTGGCTTGACTACACCAGCCAGCAGGGCGAGCTGGCCTTGCGCCGTGAGATCGTGACCTGGACGGCCGACCGCATCCTTGGCCCGATCGGCCCCGATGACGTGGCGCTGACCCATGGCGGCCAGAATGCGATCCACCTTATCTTCGACTGCTGCCTGCGCGGCGAACGCCCCGTCGTGCTGATCGAGGATCTGGCCTATCCGGGTTTCCGCTATGCCGCCCGCGCTGCAAGGGCCGAGGTCGTGACCGTCGAACTTGACGAACACGGCATTGTGCCCGAGGCGCTTGAGGCTGCCTGCCGCCGCCACGGCGCGCAGGTCCTGTGCCTGACGACCGAAGCGCAGAACCCCACGACCGGCCGGATGCCGGTGAAGCGGCGGCAGGAGATCGCCGAGATTGCCCGGCGCTATGACCTTCAGGTGCTGGAGGATGACTGCTATTCCGTTGCGGAAAGTGCCATTCCGGCCTTGCGCGCGCTTGCGCCAGAACGGGTCTGGCTGGTCGGTTCGGTGTCAAAGACCGTGTCGGCTGCGCTGCGGTTTGGCTATGTCATCTGTCCCGCGGGAATGGGCGAGGCGGGAAGGCTGACCGCGCAGCACGGGTTCTTCGCGCTCTCGCGCCCGGTTGCCGATCTGATGTTGCACCTGTTCCGTTCAGGTGCGGCGGCGGCGATCCGCACCCGGGTCCAGGCCGAGTTCGCGGCCCGACTGCAGATGCTTCTGAACGAGCTCGGCACCCAGGACCTTGGCTGGCAGCCGGGCCTGCCCTTTGTCTGGCTTCGGCTGCCGATCGGCTGGCGGGCGTCCACCTTTCTGCGCATGGCCGAGGCGCGTGGGGTCCTGGTGCGGTCCGCAGACGAATATGCGGTCGTGCATGGCCGCGCGCCGAATGCGATCCGCATCGCCATTGCCGCCAACCTTCCGCGTGAGGTGTTCGGGGGCGCGATGCGCACCTTGTCCGAGCTTTTGACAAGGCCGCCCTCTGACCTGTCGGTCTAGGCTATTTGCACACTGTTGCAAATGGGCACTGATCACGCGGATTTGCCCGAATGCCAGGTTGACCGAACGGCAGCCCATGACCGAGACTCAGCGGCAGAGCAGTAAAAAAAGCGAGCCCGAAAATGGGACTTCAATCGACCTTTCACGCACCGCACGGCGGCGCGGATTTTCTTGGCTGGCGCAAGACACGCCTTGGCGGCACGGAAATCGTCTATGATGACGGGGTTGCCCGGCGCATGGTCTGGCGTGTGGCGACCGATGACCCGTCAGAGGCGCGCATTGCCGATGCGCTGCGCGTCGCGGTGACCAGCCTGCGGGTGGTGCCGACGCTTTATGACGAGCTGAAGAAACGGGCAATCGCCATCGAGCGTGTCGCCGGCTGACCTGCCGCAGGGCCAGACCCGGGCCTATGCCCTGACAGGTGCCAACGGAGGCATTCTGAAGACTTGCTTTTGAAAGATGGCTGCGACTTCCAAGTCCGAGGCAATGTCTGGTCTAAAGCTGATCAGCCCTACTGCGATCTATGTCATCCTGCTTCTTGCTGTTCCACTTGCAACGGTCATCCTCTATTCCGTGCTGACCGGCGGCCGGGGCACGATTTCGCTGCCGTTCACCTTTGAAAACTATGCCCAGCTTCTTGAAAAGCCGGTTTACGGCTACATCATGCTGAAATCGCTGCTGATCGCGCTGGTTGTGACCTTCATCACCATCGTGCTGGCCTATCCGGTGGCCTATTTCGTCAGCTTCCACGTCAGACCAGAGCGAAAAAGCCTTTGGCTTTTTCTGATCACCATCCCGTTCTGGACCAGCTACATCATCCGGGTCAGCCTGTGGTTCGTGATCCTTGGCTATGGCGGCGTCGTGGATTCGGCGCTGGCTTCGATCGGGCTGGAGCCCCTGAACATTGCCAGCTATTCCATCCTTTCGATCATCATCGTGCTGGCCCATGCCTATGCGCCCTTTGCGGTGCTGCCGATCTTCGTCAGCCTCGAGAAGGTTGACCGCAGCCTTCTGGAGGCCGGTCAGGACCTTGGCGAAAGCCGTTGGGCCACGTTCACGCGGGTGACGCTGCCACTGACGATGCCGGGGGTTATCGCCTCGGTGCTGATCGTGTTCATTCCGACCGTCGGCGACTATGTGACCCCGAAACTCGTGGCCGACGGCAAGGAACCGATGATCGCGAACTTCATCGAAACCCAGCTTCTCAAGCTGAACAACTATGCTCAGGGATCGGCCTTCGCCGTCACGTCCATGGTGATGGTCGCGGTCGTCTGCCTGATCTTCATTCTCTTGAACCGCCGGTTCATCGGAGGCCAGAAATGAAGAAGGCGCCTTTTCTGAAGAGTTACACGATCTTTTACCTGCTGTTCCTCTACTTCCCGATCATCCTCTTGCCGATCTTTGCCTTCAATGACAGCAAGGTCGTGGCCTTTCCGCTGCAAGGCCTGACCACCGCCTGGTTCGGCGAGATGGCGGCCGACCAGAACCTGCGCAACGCGGCCAAGAACAGCCTGTTCATCGCCCTGTCGGTTGCCACCTTGTCAACCATCCTGGGCGTCTTCGCGGCGCGGGCGTCGGTGCGCTACCGGTTTCCCGGCAAAGCGCCGATCATGGGCCTGATCATGCTGCCGCTCGTGCTGCCCGAGATGATCATCGCCATGGCGTTGCTTGTCGTGCTTTTGTCGCTTGGCGTGCAGTTGTCGCTGTTCACGGTAATCATCGGGCAGGTCCTGATCACCACGCCCTTTGCCGTGGCCATCCTGACCTCGGCCTTTCAGTCCCTTGACCGGTCGCTGGAAGAGGCGGCGATGGACCTTGGCGAAACGCCTCTTTCCACGTTCCGGCTGATCGTGTTGCCGCTTGTGATGCCGGGTATCATGGCCAGTTTCCTGATCTGCTTCACCATTTCGTTCGATGAATTCATCATCTCGAACTTCCTTGGGGCCGGGCAGCCGATCCTGTCGGTCTACATCTTCGGCCAGTTCCGTTTCCCGGCCAAGGTGCCGTCGATGCTGGCGCTTGGGACGGTGCTTGTCCTCTTTTCGATCATCCTGCTCGGCGTGGCCGAGTATTTCCGCCGCCGTGGCATCGCCAAGGCGGGTGGCAAAGAATCCGGAGGCTTCCTGTGACCTTTTCCGACGACCGCCCGACCATGATCGAATTCAAGGACGTCCATAAATACTATGGCGACTATCATGCCCTTCGCGGGATCAACGGCACGATCAAGGCCGGTGAATTCTTCTCGCTGCTCGGGCCGTCCGGCTGCGGCAAGACCACGCTTCTGCGCACCATCGCGGGGTTCGAGGGCATCTCCTCGGGCGTGATCATGATCGACGGCAAGGATATGGTCAGCGTGCCTGCCAACTCCAGACCGACGAACATGGTGTTTCAAAGCTATGCGATCTTTCCGCACATGACGGTGGAAGAGAACGTGGGTTTCGGTCTGCGCAAGGACCCGCGTTCGAAGGACGAGAAGGCAAAGGCCGTGGACGAGGCGCTGCAGATGGTCGGCCTCAAGGGCTTTGGCAAGCGGGCGGCGCATGCGCTTTCCGGCGGGCAGCGGCAGCGCGTGGCGCTGGCGCGGGGGCTGATCCTGAAGCCGAAGGTGCTGTTGCTGGACGAACCCCTGTCCGCGCTGGACAAGAAGATGCGCGAACACAATCGCCGCCCGGCAACGAAGAAAGTGGCCAATTTCATCGGGACGATGAACTTCGTGCCGGCAACCATCCTGTCCGAGGACGGCGACAAGGTCGAGGTCGAGGCAAAGGGTCTTGGCCGTGTGATGCTGGACATTGCCCAGGCCCCGGAAAAGGCGGGGGAAGAGCCCGTCGTGGGCCTGCGGCCCGAGACGTTGACCCTGCTTTACGACGACCAGAAGGCCTCTGAACGCGAAACGGATGGCGTGATCGACGAGGTAATCTACTTCGGCGACATGACCTATTACGACGTCTACCTTGGTGGAACCGATGTGGAAGTGCGCCTGTCGATGCGCAACGTCCCGGGCCGCCCGGTGCTGGACGTTGGCACCAAGGTCCGCGTGGCGTGGAGCCCGTCGGCGCTGGTTTTGTTCCGGTAGGGCGATACTCCTCGTTCGACTTCGTCTCCTCGTCCTGGGCGCGACTTTGCGAGGGGTGACGAAGTCGCAGGCGGGCAACCGCAGGGTCAATGATCCGGCGACAGCAGCCCCAGCCCGCGCAGGTAAATCCCGATCCCGGTCTCCAGCAGGTCCTCGGCCGGCCAGGGTTGCGGTCCGCCGTTGCCGCGCAGGAAGAGTTCCACCACGCCGTGGCTGAGCGCCCAGACATGGGCCGAAATCATGCTTGCAGGCGGGCGGCGGCTTTCGGGAAGACCGCGCACCAGGGTCTCGGCCGCCCGGTCCATCGTGCCGCGCGCTTTGGCGGCGACGCTGGCCAGACCTGCGTGCTGGCCCGGCTGCAGCCCGCTTTCGAACATCGCCTGATAATGCCCCGGATACTTCCGCGCAAAGGCCAGATAGGCCCGCCCGGTCGCCTCGAAGGCGGCAAGGGCCGAGGGCCGTCCTTCATCGTAGGCGTATTCCAGAAGCGCCGCGAAGATGTCAAAGCCCTGCCGCGCCACCTCGGCCAGAAGGTCGTCGCGCCCCGCGAAATGCCGGTAGACGGCAGCCGGGGTCACGTCGGCGGCCTTTGCCGCCTCGGACAGGGTAAAGCCCTGCGGCCCCTTCTCGGCGATCAGGTCCAGCGCCGCTTCGACCAGAGCCTGCCGCAGATTTCCGTGATGGTAGCCGCGCTTCATCAGGTCTTCGGACGCAAGGCCGGACCGCCGCAGATCTTTTCGTCCGGCTTGCCGATCGCCTTGGCGTTCTTGCCGTCATAGTCGACCGCACGAAGGATCGTTTGCAAAGCCGCAATCCGGGCGCGCTTCTTGTCGTCCGACAGGATCACCGTCCAGGGGGCAATCGTGAAGCTGGTCCTGGTCATCGTCTCATCGATGGCGGCGCAGTAATCGTCCCACTTCGCCAACCCGTCGACGTCGATCTGGGAAAGCTTCCATTGCTTCAGAAGATCGCCTTCGCGGTCCAGAAACCTGCGCAACTGTTCGGCACGCCCGACCTCAAGCCAGATCTTGAGGAAGATGATCCCTTCGTCCGCGATCATCTGCTCGAATTCGGGCAACTGCCGGAAAAAACGTTCGCGGTCATCGGGTTTGCAGAAGCCGAAGACATGCTCGATCATTGCGCGGTTGTACCAGCTGCGGTCGTAAAGCGCGATTTCGCCCTTGGCCGGGAACCAGTCGACATAGCGCTGGAAATACCATTGCTGGCTTTCCCGCTCGGTCGGCTTCGACAGCGCCACGACATAGGCCTGGCGCGGGTTCATGTTTTCGGTCACTGCCTTGATCGTTCCGCCCTTGCCGGCAGCATCGCGGCCTTCGAAAACCACGATCAAGCGCTTGCCTTGTGCCCTGAGCCCCGCTTGCATCCGGGCCAGTTCGATCTGCAGCGCCTCCATATGGGCATCATAATCCTTGCCCTTCATCTCTTCCCGGTAGGGGAAGGAGGGGGTCAGGATATCGTCCTTCCCCGCATTCCCGATCGCCTTGCGCACCTCTTTCGGGGCCTGCTCCTGAAAGTAGCGGCTGATTGCGCCGTCGAATGGCAAGGCTGTCATCTGATCCTCCGGTCCCTTTGCTCCAGTATGGCGATTGGGCCGGTCAGCGCAATGCGGCCCGCGCGATGGCCGCAATCACCGCATCGGGGTGGCTGTGCTGCGGCATGTGGCCGGTGCCGGGCAGGACTGTCAGCGTTGCGTTCGGCAAGAGCCGCGACAGCGGGCGCGAGTGGATGTCAATCGGGACGATCGTATCCGCGTCACCGTGGACCAGTTCGACCGGCAGGGTCAGCGCCCCATAGCGTGGCTCCATCGTTACCAGCTCGGCGCGCAGGGCGTTCACCTGTGCCACGTTGGTCGCCAACGTGGCGCGGCGGATGGTAAGTTCGGTGCCGATCCAGGCGTCATAGCCCGGGGGGACGGGGTCGGGGGCAAAGACGGCGTCGGTGGCAGCAATCACATAGGATTGCGGCACGAAGGCGCTGACAAGGGGCACGATCACGGCGCGTCCCACCGAAGTCGATGTCAGCCGATACCAGATGTCCAGTTTTCCGGGCCAGGGCAGCGAGGGCGACGAGACAAGGACCAGCGCGCGCGGCCCACCCTCCAGCGCCCAGGCAAGGGCCACGGCCCCGCCATAGCTTTGACCAAGGACGACAGGTTTCGTGACGCCAAGGCTTGCCATGGCGGCCTTTATCGCGTGGGCTTGCGCGGCAAGACTGACCTCGGGCAGGGGGTCGGAATGCCCAAGCCCGGGACGGTCCACCGCGATCACCCGGTAGTCCTGTGCCAGACGGTCGATCGGCCCGAAACTGAAATCGCGAAGCGAGCCGCTGGCACCATGGATCAGCACAAGATCGGTGCCGGACCCCTTCATCACATAGTGGATGCGGTGGCCATCCACGGTGACGAATTGCCCTTCCGGCGGGAAGGCGGCAGCGGCGGCAGCCTCGCGCAGGCCGGCGCGCCACAGGGTCAGCGCCGCCAGAAGGCCTAAAAGGACAAGGGCACTAACGGCCAATTTCAGCAGGGTCATAGGGCGTCGACTGGTATATCTCGTTGATCCAGTTGCCATATAGCAGGTGGGCGTGGCTTCTCCACCGGTTCAGGGGCGGCATCGCAGGATTGTCATCGGGGTAGTAGTTCATTGGCACATTGATCGGCGTTCCCGCCGCAACATCCCGGTCATATTCCTGCTTCAGTGTGTCGCTGTCGTATTCCAGATGGTTGATAAGGTAGATCGCGCGATGCGCAGGATCGTCGACGAGGCAGGGACCAGACTCGGCCGACGTCAGAAGCGTCGTCAGCCCAGGTGCGGCGTCGATGTCGTCTTGCCGCATCTCGGTCCAGCGTGACACGGGCATCACGAAATCATCCGAGAACCCCCGCAGAAGGGGCGCGGTCGGGGCGAGGTTCTGATGGCGGAAGCAGCCAAAGGCCTTGGCTTGCAGCAGGTGCTTCGGGACGCGATGAAAATGCCAGGCCATCGCCATGCCACCCCAGCACACGCCGAAAGTGGACTGAACGTTGGTCTGGGTCCAATCCATCACCTCGCACAGCTCGTCCCAGTAGGTGACCTCTTCGAACGGAAGGTGCTCGATAGGGGCGCCGGTGATGATCAGGCCGTCGAATTTCTCGGCCTTGACCTCCTGGAAAGGTCGGTAGAAGGCGGCCATGTGCTCGGCTGCGGTGTTCTTCGTCTGATGCGCAGACATGCGGATCAACTGAAAGTCGATCTGCAGCGCCGTCGCCCCAACCAGCCGGGCAAACTGGTTTTCGGTCTGGATCTTCTTCGGCATCAGGTTCAGAAGGCCGATCTTCAGGGGCCGGATGTCCTGCCGCGCCGCCCGTTCCGGCGACATGACCATGACGCCCTCGTTCCGCAGAACGTCGAAGGCGGGCAGGGTCTCGGGCAGGGTAATTGGCATCGGGAGCTTCCTTTCAGAGCGGCGGATGTAAGCGGAGTTTCGAGCGCGATCAACCAGCGCGGTCGATAGCCCCGGCGATCATCGCATCGAAGTCGGCCGGGGTCTGCACGGCGGCGACCTCTTCCGCCGTCACCGTCACCCCTTGCCGTGCCATGGCGGCATAGCGCGGCTGCCGGTGGGCCAGCGCACGGGCATAGGTCCAGCGGACAAAGGCATCCGGATCACAGGTTTCTTCGGTAACTGAGTGTGTTGAGCGGTAGTCTTCCCATGCCGCATGAAGAAACGCGGGTTGAGGAGCAGGGTCTCTGACAACTGCTTCAGAACCGGATCGGCAGGATCCTCGGGGTCCACCACCTCGCAGATCGAGCCGGAGGTATCGCAGACGAAACTGGGATAGCCATAGATCGCCTCGGCCCGGTCGATGAAGCGGGCGGTGTCCAGCATCGCCGCCACCTCGGCGGCGCGGTGCTGGTCTTGCCGCAGCATGTAGTCGGCAAAGGGCAGACCGCCCCTGGCCGGATCGCCCGGCTTGCCAAGGTAGGTCGAAAGGGGTGCCAGGTTGTTGAAGGTGATGTTCGACGCGATGTAAACGCTGTCGGTCATCAGAAGCTCGCGCAGAAGGGGCACCTTCATCGCCTCGCGCTTGAAGTTGTCGGCAATGAATTCGTTCATGTAGCGCGTGCCGATCCGGTAATCGACCGAGTAGTGGAACCAGGTCCCCTGGTCGCGCAGCATGTGGGCCAGATGGGTCTTGCCGAGGCCCGACATGCCGAACAGAAGCACCCGCTTCTTCGGCGCTGCAAGATAGTCGCTGGCGGTCCGGTAGATCATCGCAGGCTCCTTCCGGCCCCCTGTTAGCGCCGGGGTACCGGTTTCACAACGAAAAACCCCGCCTTTGGAAAGGCGGGGTTTGCCGGCCAGGCGCGAGACGGCCTAGAACGTGTAGCCGATCTTGATGCCGAAGCCGATCCCGTCGTTGTCACGGAATGCCGCACTTGGCGTCAGGTTGGTCTTGGCGTCGCCGATGTCGACATAGCGCACCCCAGCGGTGATCTTCATGGCGTCCATGGTATAGGTCGCCGCCAGCCCGAAGCTGGTGAACCCGTCGGTCGGGCCAAGGTTGCCGGTCAACTCGCCGTCAGACGGCTCGTAGCCGATGGTTGCGGCCGCCGACCACTGGTCGCTGAAGCGTCGGCCGATCCCCAGGTTGTAGGTCACGCGATCCTTGGCGTAGGCCACCAGCGGCAACGCCAGCGGATAGCCGGGCGGGTCGATCACGAAGGCGCTCCATTCCACCCAGCGGATCGAACCGAACAGAAGCGTATCTTCCGCAATGCCGGTCTGGAACTCAAGGTTCACGGACTGCGGCACCTCGGTATCAAAGCCGCCGACAACCGGGAACGGTCCGGTTTCGACCGACTCGAGCGAATGGGTGATGGCCGAATTGTAGGTCAAGGCAACCCGCGCGGCGATTTCCGGCTTTTCCCATGCAATGCCCACGACATAGCCAAGCTCGCCGTCGTTGTTGGTCGACAGCGTGTAGCCCGGCCCCGGGAAGCCGATGACGGGCAGCGAAACCTCACCCTTCACCGTCTGGTAGCGCAGGCCACCATAGACCGAGAAGTTGTTTTCCAGCTTGTAGCGCAGCAAGGCGGTTATCGCGGTTGAGGTCAGTTCGGCCGTGGAGCCGGCAAGCGGATAGACGCCCGGTGCCAGTGTGCCCGGATAGTCCACATCCGCGCCAATCGGCTGGTCGATGATGACCGCAAGCGCCATGCGGTCGCCAAGGTCCATCTTGTAGCCCAGGCTCCACGCGTTGTAGGTCGAGGACATGTCGCCCGACTGGATGTTGAAGCCGGGGAATGGCGTAATCGACCCCGAGACGTCCGGACTGAAATTGCCGAAACTCAGTTCGACATAGCGTCCTTCCTCAAACAGAATGGCAACTGACTGGGTCGACCGCTCAACGCCGCCTGCCTGTGCGCCCGAAGCGACTGCTGCCACCGCGGCAGCGGTGACCAGAATGTTTTTCATTGTCCTCATCCCTGGATATGAGATTTCCCCTGACGACGACGCTATGCCCCAGCGCAAAACCGGTCAATCAATGACGCGGCGTCACGATTTTGTGACATGGGAAGCCTGTGGCGCAGATGCTCCACTTCGCAGGTTGATCCAGATGCCGACGAAAATCAGCCCTGCACCAATAAACAGCGTCATTTCAACCGGTTCGGCGTAGAATGTGGCACCGATGACGGCGATCAGCGGCAGACGGGCGAAATCGACGGGCACAACGCTTGAGGCTGGTGCAAGCGACAGGGCCGTCGTCAGGCAAAGGTGGGCCGTGACCCCGGAAATGCCGATCAGCACCAGCCAGGGCAGGGTGGCAAGGGTTGGCAGGGTGATCTTCCCATCGCCAAGGACCGCCGCAAAGCCGAAACCGGCCTGCATCAGCGTCAACCAGAACAGGATCCCGACAACGGCCTCTCCCCGCGTCAGGGCCTTGGTCATCAGCGTGGTCGCGGCAAAGAAGAAGGCAGCCCCGACCGCCGCCAGAACACCGGGGTCGATCGTGGTAAAATCGGGATGCGCGACGATCCATACGCCGGCAAAGCCCAGCGCGGCAGACAGAAGCTTGCGTTGTGTCAGCCGTTCCCCCAACACCAGCGGCGAGAGCAGGATCACCCAGATGGGCGAAGTGAACTCCAGCGCAAAGACCTGGGCGAGGGGGATCATCGTGATCGCCCAGAACCACAGCGACTGGCCGGTGAAGTGCAGGATATTGCGGATTGCGTGGCTACCCAGCCGGTCTGCGCGCACCCTGCCAAGCTGCCCCAGAAGCGCCGCCCCGGTGACGACAATGACAAAGCCGACGACCGACCGGTAGGCCAGGATCTCGAACGTGTCATGCACGCCCTTGATCTGGCGCGTCGCCACCGCCATGGCGGTAAAGGCCGCAATCGCGCCTGTCATCCAGGCGGCAGCGGCAAGCGGGCGTTGGCTGGTCATGGCGCAACCCTTGCCGGGGCAGGCCGGAATGTCCAGCGTGCGGAGCGGTTATTCCAGCTCGATAGTGCCGGGCGGCTTTGACGTGCAGTCATAAAAGACGCGGTTGATGCCGTTGACTTCGTTGATGATCCTTGTGGCAGTCTCGCCCAGGAACTCATGGGTAAAGGGGTAATAATCCGCAGTCATGCCGTCCACGCTCGTCACCGCCCGCAACGCCAGCGCATAGTCGTAGGTCCGCCCGTCGCCCATCACGCCCACGGTCTTCATCGGCAGGATCGCGGCGAAGGCCTGCCAGATCTCGTCGTAAAGCCCGTACTTGCGGATCTGGTCGATATAGACCGCATCGGCCCGGCGCAGGATGTCCAGCTTTTCGGTAGTGATCTCACCGGGGCAGCGGATTGCAAGGCCGGGGCCGGGAAAGGGGTGGCGGCCGATGAAGGCGGGCGGCAGCCCAAGTTCGTGCCCCAGGGCGCGCACCTCGTCCTTGAACAGCTCACGCAGGGGTTCAACCAGTTTGAGGCCCATCTTCTCCGGCAGGCCGCCGACGTTGTGGTGCGATTTGATGGTGACCGAAGGCCCGCCGGAAAAGCTGACGCTTTCGATCACGTCGGGGTAAAGCGTGCCCTGCGCCAGGAACTTTGCGCCCCCGACAGCGGTGGCGTGTTTCTGGAACACGTCGATGAACAGGCGGCCAATGGTCTTGCGCTTGACCTCGGGGTCGGACACCCCCTCCAGCGCGCCAAGGAACAGGGCGGATTCGTCGGCATGGATCAGTGGCATCTGGTAATGGTCGCGGAACATCGTCACGACCTGTTCCGCCTCGCCCAGCCGCAAAAGGCCGTGGTCAACGAAAACGCAGGTCAGCTGATCGCCGATTGCCTCGTGGATCAGCACGGCGGCGACCGATGAATCCACGCCCCCGGAAAGGCCGCAGATCACCTTCTGGTCCCCGACCTGCGCGCGGATCTTCGCGATGGCTTCTTCGCGATAGGCCCCCATCGTCCAGTCGCCCTTGAAGCCCGCCAACTTGACGAAATTCTCGTAAAGCTGCGCGCCCTTGGGGGTGTGGTGCACTTCGGGGTGGAACTGCACGGCATAGAAATGGCGCGACGGGTCGGCAGTGATGGCAAAAGGCGCGTTGGGCGAGGTGCCGTAGACCGCGAAACCCGGAGCGATTTCCGAGACATGGTCGCCATGGCTCATCCAGACCTGCTCGCGCGAAAGGGGGCCGTCCTCGGGCGGGAACCAGCCGGCAAGGATCGGGTGGGTAAGCGCCGTCGGGCTGACATAGGCGCGCCCGAACTCGGCGGTGCCGTGGCCGCGTTCCACCTTGCCGCCAAGAACATGCATCATCACCTGCTGGCCATAGCAGATGCCCAGGATCGGCACGCCTGCAGTAAAGGCACTTGCCGGCGGCATCGGCGCGCCGTCGGCAAAGACCGAGGCGGGGCCCCCCGAAAAGATGATAGCCTTGGGCTTGAAGGCTGCAAGAAAGGCGTCGTCCACCCGGTTGTAGGGGTGAATCTCGCAATAGACGTTCAGCTCACGCAGGCGGCGCGCGATCAGCTGCGTCACCTGGGAACCGAAGTCGATGATGAGAAGGCGGTCGTGCTGGGTCATGCATCCGCGTAGCTTGCGTGCCAATGAATCGCAAGTGGCAGAAGCCGCAGAATCCTGGCGCGCGCCATGAACATGCCACAGCGCGCGCCTGGTTTGATCACCGTGCCTGCCTGCAGGTCAGAAGCGGAAGTTCATGCCGACGCGGATCGTGACAAAGTCACCTTCGGCATCGTACACTTCTCTCACATCACCGCCCTCGCCAAAATCAAGCGTTCCGAGGTCGACATAGTTCACTTCGCCAAAAAGGGTGCGGTTCTCACCCAGCATCCGCTCGATCCCGGCGCCGATGGTATAGCCGACAGCGGTCGAGCTTCCCTGCTGTGAACTGTTGTAGATGCCGCCGTCGACATTGCCGATCGCCAGACCGCCGGCACCATAGGCAAGTGTGGCGGGGTCCACCAGCACACCATAGCGCCCGCGCAGGGTGATCAGGGACTGGATGTCGACGTTGCATTCGCCAGAAATGCAGCTCCAATCCGGGCCCAACGTCCCCCGGGCAGTCGTCCCGGAGGGGCCGGTCGATATGGCGACGTCAAAGCCGTAGACCGCATTTTCGCTCTGGATGTTGCGCACATACTGCAGGCTGATCAGCGCGCCATCGACATCAACCGACGGACCGACCTCGTTTACCGAACTGACGCCCTGATCGTAGGTGCCCGATCCATAGCCAAGCGCCACGCCGCCCCAGTTGCCCGACCAATCTTGTGCGGCGGCTGGAAGCGCACCCGCACTGAATGCCGCGACAATGACCGGAAGAAGAACTTTATTCATTTGACGGTATCCTTACCAAACGATTTCGGGCGCTAAAACGCTGCCCGCAACGACATACTACACCTTTTGAATGGACGTGGAACCGGTGATCCGGAAACTGGTTCCGTAACTCGGTCGCTGTTACCAGTTGGCAACTTCTGACGGGGATGGGTTCATTCGCGCCAGGGGCAATGTCGGTTTTGGAAGGCAATGGACGGTTTCAAGGCGCGGAGGACTGGCGTTTGCGGGCACAAGGGCCCAACGGTTTTCGGAGGGTGACATGAACGACGCAGGTGGGCGCAGATCGCGCAGCGGGGGCGGCGCGACCCGCCGGGCAGAGCGGACGGCAGTCAGCTTTGAATCTGCCCGCTTCATCCAGCGCAACATTCCGAACTTCGAGATCCTTAACGAAGAGGCGCTTCAGATCATCGAATGGAAC
>JAPLPF010000042.1:0-3914 GCA_026400325.1 Rhodobacterales bacterium | reverse complement strand
TACGGTGCTGGAAGAGATCGGCGTCAATTTCGTCGACAACCCGGGCGCGCTGGACCTCTGGCGTGCGGCGGGTGCCGATGTGAAGGGCGAGCGGGTGCATATCCCGCGCGGTCTGGCCCGCAAGCTGTGCGCGACCGCGCCGTCAAGCTTTACCCAGCATGCCAGGAACCCCGAGCGCAATGTCGAGGTTGGCGGCCGCAATCTTGTGCTGGCCCCGGTCTATGGCCCGCCCTTCGTACGGGACGCGGCAGGTGGGCGGCGCTATGCGACACTCCACGATTTCCAGAACTTCGTGAAGCTGGGCTACATGTCGAAATGGTTGCACCATTCCGGCGGCACCGTGTGTGAACCGACCGATGTGCCAGTCAACAAGCGCCACCTCGACATGCTGATGGCGCACATGGTGCTGTCCGACAAGCCCTACATGGGGTCGGTCACCGAGCCCAGCCGGGCGGAAGATTCGGTGGCGATGTCGAAGATCCTGTTTGGCGATGACTTCGTCGACCAGAACACGGTGATGACCAGCCTCATCAACATCAACTCGCCGCTGACCTTCGACGGCATCATGATGGGGGCGCTGGAGGTCTATGCCCGCGCCAATCAGGCCGCGATCATATCGCCCTTCATCGTCGGCGGCGCGATGGCCCCTGTCACGGTCGCGGGCACGCTGACGCAGGTGCTGGCCGAGGTGCTGGCAGGCGTCGCCTATTCCCAACTGGTCCGCCCCGGCGCCCCGGTGATCTTCGGGGCCTTCGTCACCTCGATCGACATGAACTCGGGTGCGCCGACCTTCGGCACGCCCGAGGCCGCGCATATCACCTACGGCGCAGGCCAGCTCGCCCGCCGCATGAACCTTCCCTACCGGTCGGGCGGCAGCTTTTGCGGTTCCAAGCTTCCTGACGCGCAGGCGGCTTACGAGACGGCAAACAGCCTGAACATGGCGCTGCTGGCAGGGGTCAATTTCATGCTCCACGCCTGCGGCTGGCTGGAGGGCGGGTTGGTGTCCTCTTACGAGAAATTCGTGATGGATGCCGACCAGCTGGGCACGCTGCACCATCTGGCCCAGGGGATCATGATGGACACGAACGGTCAGGCGATGGACGCGATCCGCGAGGTGGGGCCGGGCGGCCATTATCTTGGCTGTGGCCACACGCAGGCGAACTTCAAGTCCGCATTCTGGCGGTCGGACCTTTTCGACTACAAGCCTTTCGAGACCTGGGCTGAAGAGGGCGCCCGCGACACGCAGGCGCTGGCAGCCGAGCGAGTGAAAAAGCAGCTGGCCGATTATCAGGCCCCCGACCTTGATCCCGGCACGCTGGAGGCGCTTGAGGCCTTCGTGGCGACCCGGAAGGCCGGTATGCCCGACGCCTTCGTCTGACCCAGCGCAAGCGACGGGGCAAAGGGGCGGCAGGTGCCGCCCCTTTGTCATTCAGGCCAGCCCGCCGCGCCGCAGAAGCTGGGCTTCGGCGAGAAGGGCGATCAACACGTCGATATGACGCGCGGGCGAATAGCTTGCGTCGCCGGCAAGGCGCGTCTCTTCCAGCTGTTCCTCGACGACAAGCAGGCGCGGGAGCGTCTCTTCGGGCGAAGCCGTGGAACTGACCAGCCGCCGCAGGTCACGGTCGCGCCGATATTCCCCCAACCCGAAGCGCGCCGCATGCATCAAAAGGCGGGGGCGGCGCAGGTTCGCAAGCATCATCCGAAAATCCGACATGGCATCACTCCGTTTCTGGACGAGCCGACTATCGGTCAGATCAACCTTGCGTTGCGCGCGGGCCCATGCAGCGCACGGAGGTTACCGAAAGGTTTAGGAATTCCCGTCAATTGTTAACGTCGAGCGAAAGCTTAACGAACAGGTAACCAATTCCACCCAAGGTTGCGACGGTCCGAAGATGGGCCTGACAGGCCGGGGTGAGGACCAGGACAGGACGAAGAATTTGCCAGAATTGTCTGCCGCCAGCCTTCCTGCATGGCTTCCTCCAGCGGTGCGCCATTACATCGACCACATTGAAGAAGGCACTTCGTTTCGGGCCATGGCCCGGCGCGAGGGACTGCATGCCTCGACAATCCTGCGCCAGGTGCGCCGGTTTGAGGGGCGGCGCGACGACCCGCTCATGGACGAAGCGCTGGCGGCTCTGTCCCGCCTGGTTTTGCAAACCGCCATCAACCCAGCCGAAAAGGAAGACCAGCCAATGTCTGTGCACCCCCGAACCCCGGTTGCCCCGGACCTTTGCGACGAAACCGCGCTGGCCCGCGAAGGCCGCCGCGTCCTGCGCCGCATGGCTGAACCGGGCGCGCTTCTTGCCGTCTCGGTCGAAATGGACAAGGCCGCCGTCTTGCGCGATCTGCCGGATGGCCGGTCGATGCGGACAGCCGTGATGGACCGCTCCGTCGCGCAGGCCTTCATCCTCAAGGACTGGATCGTCTGCCGCAAGACCGGCCGGGTTTCGACCTACGAGATCACGTCGGCAGGCCGCCTTGCGCTGAAGCGGATGACCGGAGAGGAAGAGCGCCGGCGTCATGGCCTGAGCGAGGCCGCGACCCCTTTCGGCGACCAGCACCGTCACTGGGACGAGCGTGAGGTTGCCGATGATGCCGGCCCGCGCCGGGTGCGCTATAATCTGGCCGAAAGCCCGGTGACGCTGCTTGGCCGCAGGCTTGACCGCGATGGCAAGCCGTTCCTGCAGCCCGAACTTGTGGATGCCGCCGAACGCCTGCGCGAAGATTTCGAACTGGCCCAGATGGGCCCGCGCGTGGCGCAGAACTGGGACCGGTTCCTGACGGGTGGCGACCGGGGGGCCTTGCAGCCCGACAGCGGCCTGGGCGAGGGGCCGGGCCGGGCACGCGCGCGTGTCGCTGCAGCCCTGCGCGACCTTGGCCCCGGTCTTGGTGACGTGGCCTTGCGCTGCTGCTGTTTTCTGGAAGGGCTGGAGGTCGCGGAAAAACGGATGGGCTGGGCGGCGCGGTCGGGCAAGATCGTGCTACGCATCGCCCTCATGCGGTTGCGGCGGCATTATGACGAGACCTATGGCAGGTCCGGCCCGCTGATCGGCTAGGGTGCCGGCCCTGGCGGTGGGCGGGTGAAGGTATTCTCATAGGTGCTCAGGCCGTAGATCCCCACAATGTCCAGCGTCGTCGGGGTACAGGCGAAGGCAAAGCCGTTCGCAGGGGTCGATGGCCCGGCGTCGGGCCGCGTCATCGTCTGCACCACCGGGCCCAGCTTGATCGTCATCGTCCAGACCACGCTGTTGCCGCTGTAGGTTGCGCTTCCGGCCTCGCTTTCCCCGGCGGACCAGTCAAAGTCGAAGCTGCCGCTGCGCGTGCCCGTGGTGGTCATTGACTGGCCCTGCATGCGGGCAACGCAGGCTGTGGCATGGGCATCGAAGGTCAGCCCGCCGGACCCGTCCCCCCTGAACGTCAACAGCGCGTCGCCCCCGTCGTAGGAACAGCTCATCTCGCCGCCCGCCATGGCCATGGCCGGACCGCCGAAATCCGCCCCGAAGCTTGCCAGCCCGGCAAGCGTCTCTGGCGTTGGGGTCCATTCGCCCTCAAGGCAGCAGGCGGCCGCACCGTCGATGCCGGTCTTGACGAAATTGACCGTTGCAGTGGTCGGGGCATCGGCCGTGACGGCATAGGCCAGACGGGTCACCGCATCCGGACAGGTCGAGACGAAAAGCGGCAGGTTCGACCAGGCTCCCGCGTCATCCTTCATCTGCACCACGGCCCCGTCGGCCCCGGCAAGCCCGACCTCGAAATGCCGTTCCCTGGCAAAGCGAAACTCGTAGCGACTGACGACAAAGGGTGTGACGTCAAGCTGCAGATCATAGCTGTCCTCGACATCAATGAAACCCGTGATGTCCGCAGCGGCAGGCACCGACGTGCCCCCCGGGGATTGAATGGTGCCGTCAAGGAAG
>JAPLPF010000202.1 GCA_026400325.1 Rhodobacterales bacterium | reverse complement strand
GACGGCGATGGAGGCCGATGTGCGGGCCGAAGTTCTGGCGATCTTCCCGGACCTTGCGACAGACACCAGCGCCTACGACGGCGCTCGCCTGTCGCTCAAGGCGCATGAAGCAAGGGTGCTGTTCGCCCGCTAGGATGGACTGGGACCGTCCCAGGCCGCCCAGTCTTCGGGCGTGTCGAGATCAAGCAAGGCCATCTGGCCGGGCAGGGCGATCACCCTGACCCGGTGCCGGTTTTGCTGGATCACCGAACGGCCACCTTCATCGCCTGTGACCCGGGCCAGCGCAGGCCAGAGGTCGCGGGGAAAGATCGCCGGGTGGCCGGGCGTACCTTGCCCGGTGCCGCCGCGAATGATGAGATCCGGCTCGGCCTGAAAGCGGGCGATCAGGCCGGCTAGCGCAGCTGTGGTAAACTCCGGCATGTCAGCAGGCAGGATCATCAGGCCGTCGCCCGGCCCTGAAAGAGGTGACAGCGCCGCCACGCCCGCTACGATCGAGCGCGACATGCCTGAAGTCGCGTCCGGCACAGCGATCAGGCCAAGCGCAAGCCCGTTCATTGCCGCCCTGCGACTGTCGGACAGCGGTGCCAACGTGACCCAGACCGGCGCGCCTGTGCCAAGTGCGGTCATGGCCTGATGCCGCAGCAGCGCAGTCCCCTTGACCGGCTGCAAAAGCTTGTCCGATCCCCGCATCCGCGATGAAGCCCCGGCAGCAAGGATCAGGATATGCACGGTCGGGGTCATCCGACGACGGTCTGCCCGATGCCCCGGTCCTGTCAAGCCGGTCATCGGTTCCTTGCGCACGCTTTTCGGTGGCACAGGCGGTGACCCGGCCGTCAGGGAGGGATGAGCGGTGGCGGTCAGCCGCGCATGCGCCCGCCATCATCCCAAAGCGGGGCAAGGTGGACGGTTGCCTTGCGGCGCTCGCCAAGGATCTCGATCTCGCAGGTCAGGCCATCTGCAACCCGGTCGGCGGGCAGAAACCCCATCGCGACGGATTTTCCTGTCCAGTGGCTGAATCCGCCGCTGGTGCAGAAGCCCACAACGGCGCCCTCCAGCCAGATCGGCTCCCACGCCACGACGTCGGCATCCCTGGCGTCCACGACGAAGCTGACCAGTTTGCGCTTTGGACCCGAGGCCTTTTCGGCGCTGGCGGCTGCCTTGCCGATCCAGTCGGCGTCCTTGTTCCAGCGGATGAAACGGTCAAGGCCGGTTTCGGCGGGGGTGTAGTCGGGCGAGAATTCGCGCCCCCAGGAACCAAACCACTTGTCCAGCCGCAGGGACATCATTGCCCGCATCCCGAAAGCGCGGATTCCAAGGTCGGCCCCGGCAGCGGTCAGAGTATTCCACAGGTGGCGCACCGACATGTGGTCGCAGAAGATTTCATAGCCAAGATCAGCCGTATAGCTCACGCGCTGAACGATGCAGTTGGCCATGCCCACGGTCATCCGGCGGACGTCCATGAACCTGAACGCATCGCCCGAGACATCGCTGCGCGTCACCCGTTCCAAGAGCGCGCGGGCATTCGGCCCGGCGATCTGGAACCCTGACCGTGCGTCCGAGACGTTTTCGACGGTCACCCCGTCCAGTGCGTTCTGTTCAAACCAGCGATGGTGCCAGCCCTGCGCGCCGTAGCTTGCGGTTAGCTGAAACTCGGTCTCTGACAGGCAGGAGACGGTGAAATCGCCGATGATCTTGCCGGAGTGGGCCAGCATCGGGGTCAGCGACAGGCGGCCCGGTTTCGGGATGTTGCCGGCCATGATCCGGTCCAGCCAGGCGCGGGCATTGGCGCCCTTGACGACATACTTGCCGAAATTCTGCAACTCGTTGATGCCGACACCTTCGCGGACCGCCATGACCTCTTGCCGGGTCGCCTCCCACGCGTTGGAGCGTTTGAAGGTTGGCGTTTCATACACAGGCTCGCCGGGCAGGGCGTAGTAGTTCACCACTTCCAGCCCGTATTGCTGGCCCCAGACCGCGCGCATGGCAGTGTTGGTGTCATACATCGGCGTGGTCCGGAAGGGGCGGGCGGCGGGGCGTTCCTCGTTCGGGTAGCCGACCGAAAAGCGCATCTGATAATTCTCGATCACCTTCGGGACAGTGTAACCCGGCGTGGTCCAGGTGCCGAAACGGGATACGTCAAAGCCGCGCGGGTCGCGTTCGACCTCGCCTTCGATCATCCATTGGGCAAGGGCCAGACCCATGCCACCGCCCTGGCTGAAGCCGGCCATGACCGCGCAGGCCGACCAGTAGTTTCGCAAGCCCTGCACCGGACCGATCAAGGGGTTGCCGTCGGGCGCAAAGGTGAAGGGGCCGTGGATCACCCGCTTGACGCCCACCCGCTGCAGGGCGGGGAAGCGGCGGTAGGAAAACTCGATGGAATCCGCAATCTTGTCATACTGGTCGGGCAGCAGTTCCTGCCCCCAGGTCCAGGGGGTGCCGTCGATGCTCCACCCTTCGCAAGGTTTCTCATAGAAACCGATGCAGAAGCCTCGACCTTCCTGCCTCAGGTAGGATTCACCGCCGGGGTCCATCACATGCGGAAATTCGCGCCCGCCACGGGCGACGATTTCGGGGATGTCGTCGGTGACAAGATATTGGTGCGCCATCGGCAGAAGTGGCAGGTAGACCCCGGCCATGGCGCCGACTTCGCGCGCCCAGAGGCCGGCAGCGTTCACCAGATGCTCACAGGTGACAGTGCCCTTGTCGGTCACGACTTCCCAGCCGTCCTTTGTGGGGCGCGTCGCCTCGACCTTGGTGTGCAGCACGATTTCGGCCCCGCCCATCCTCGCGGCCTTGGCATAGGCGTGGGTGGTGCCATAGGGGTCAAGGTGGCCGTCCAGCGGGTCATAAAGCGCGCCGATGATCCCTTCGAGGTTGACCATCCCGTCGGTCAGCTTGGCGATCTCCTCCGGCCCGAGGATTTCGGTATCCAGACCCATGTAGCGGTGCTTGGCGCGTTCGGCCTTCAGCTGCTCGAACCGGGCGGTATTGTCCGCGAGGGTGATGCCGCCCACATGGTGCAACCCGCAGGACATGCCGGTGATCGCCTCAAGTTCCTTGTAAAGCCGGATGGTGTAACCCTGCAGGGCCGCCATGTTGGTGTCGCCGTTCAGCGTATGAAACCCGCCCGCCGCGTGCCAGGTTGACCCTGCGGTCAGTTCGGCCCGCTCGATCAGCATCACGTCGGACCAGCCCAGCTTGGTCAGGTGGTAAAGCACCGAGCAGCCGACGACGCCGCCACCGATCACGACCACGCGGGAATGGGTTTTCATTCGATGACTCCGTTGCCTGCCACCGGCGCAATTTGGCCGGGGAGCGCGGTCAGGTCATGCGGTTTTGCGACAAAATCTGTCGCAGGCAGGCGTCACTTCTCGGGGATCAACCCGCGCGGACTGAAGCGCATGACCAAAAGCAGGATCACCCCCATGGTCAGAAGCCGCATATGCTCGGCCGATCCCAGCAGATGCGCTTTCAGCCAACTGTCCGGCAAGGGGGCCGTCAGCAGGCCCATGATGTTCGGCCCGACGTTTTCGACCACCAGCCAAAGCCAGCCGATCAGCAGGCCGCCCAGCACGGTGCCCCAGTTGTTGCCCGACCCGCCGACGATGACCATGACCCAGACGAGGAAGGTGAATCGCAACGGGTTGTAGGTGCCGGGGGTCAACTGCCCGTCCATCGAGGTCATCATCGCCCCGGCAAAGCCGATGACGGCCGAGCCAAGGACGAAGACCTGCAGATGCCGCCCGGTCACGTCCTTGCCCATCGCGGCGGCCGAAACCTCGTTGTCGCGGATTGCCCGCATCATCCGGCCCCAGGGGCTGTGGAGGGCGCGCTCGAAAGCCCAGATGATCGCGGCAAGCACGAGGCCGAACATGCCGGCATACAGAAGCTTGACCCCGATGGTCGAGGTCGTCACCGGGTCCAGGCCCCAGCGACCGACAAGGTCGAGAAACGCGGGAACCTGCTGCAGTTCGACCTCATACGGCACGGGCCAGGGCCGGGGCAGGTCGATGATGTTCTTCACCCCCCGTGCAAGCCAGTCCTCGTTCTTGATGACCGAGACGGTGATTTCGGCGATGCCCAGTGTCGCGATGGCCAGGTAGTCCGACCGCAGCCCAAGCGCGGTCTTGCCGACCCCCCAGGCAACGGCGGCAGCCAAAAGCCCGCCGACCGGCCAGGCGACCAGCGACGGCAGGCCAAGTCCCCCCAGGTTGCCCGCGAATTGCGGATTGATCGCCTCGGCGGCCATGACATTCGGATCGAACACCGCACGGAACAGAAAGAAGCCCCCAACCATGATCGCCGCCACAACCAGCGCGCGGGTCCGGCCTTTGGGCAGTTTGCGCCAGGCGAAGATGGCAGCCATGACCGAAAGCGCACCAAGCACCAGCGCGAGAACGATCCCCCAGCCACCGGCTTGCCAGTTCTCGACGTTCGGCTTGGCGGAAACCAGGACGACCGCCAGCCCGCCGAGGGCGGTGAACCCCATGGTCCCGACCGAAAAGAGGCCGGCATAGCCCCACTGCATGTTGACGCCAAGGGCTGCGATGGTCGCCAGCAGGGCCGCGTTCAGGATGGACAGCGACAGGTTCCAGCTTTGCAGAAAGCCGGTGCCAAGATAGAGGCAGGCGACCAGCGCGAACAGGATCAGGCTGCGTTGGTTCATAGCGATTTCCCCTTGAAGAGGCCGGTCGGCATGAACAGAAGCACGATGATCAGGATCGTGAAGCTGACCGCGAATTTGTAGTCGGTGGACAGAAGCTGCAGCAGGCTGTCTGTCGCCATGTGCTCGGGCACCAGGTAGTTCACGATCTTCTTCCAGGCATTGGTGACCATCACCTCGGAGAAGGCGATGACGAATCCACCAGCGATGGCGCCAATCGGGCTGCCAAGGCCGCCCACGATGGCTGCGGCAAAGATTGGCAGAAGAAGCTGGAAATAGGTGAAGGGCTTGAAGCTTTTGTCCAGACCGTAAAGCACCCCGGCAATCGTCGCGATACCGGCAGCGATGATCCAGGTCACGGCAACCACCCGGTCGGGGTTGATGCCGGATAACAGCGCCAGATCCTCGTTGTCGGAAAACGCCCGCATCGATTTTCCGGTCCGGGTCTTCTGCAGGAACCAGAACAGAAAGGCCACGACGATGACCGCCGTCACGACGGTGACAGCCTGCGTGGTCTTGATCGCCAGCGGCTCGGCCAGGCCGGTCATCACCTTGAAGTCCTGCGGGTTCAAGACAAAGCGCGCGCCGTCGGAAAAGTTCTGCTCGTCCACCCCGATGATGAAGCGGATGACCCCGTTCATCACGAACATCACGCCCAAGGATACAATGACCACAATGGTGGGCGAGGCCTTCTGGCGACGATAGAAGCGATAGACCACCCGGTCGGTCGCAAGGACAAAAGCGGCCGTCGCAGCGATGCCGAACGGCAAGGCCAGAAGGGCTGTCGGCAGCGGGCCAAAGCTGATGCCGATCGACTGGAACCACCATGTCATCAGGATCGTGCACATGGCGCCAAACGCCATGGTGTCGCCATGGGCGAAGTTGGAAAAACGCAGGATGCTGTAGACCAGCGTCACCCCCAGGGCCCCAAGCGCCAACTGCGCCCCATAGGCAAGGCCGGGGATGAAGACGAAGTTCAGAAAGGCCACAAGGGCGTTCAGGACGTCCATCAGGTCAGCCACCCTCGCCCGCGCAGGTGCCGCTGCCCGTGATCGCGACAGCCGCGTCGCCATAGGCATGGACGGTGAAGGACACCTCGCCCGAAGGGTAGATGCTGATCAATCCCGAAATGCCGTTCTGCGGCGGCAGCACGATCGACACCTCGCCCCCTGCCTCAACCGTTGTGGTGCTGTAGCCTTCCCAGGCCTGCCCGGCCAGCGAGACCTGCCAGACATCGCCGGCCTCTTTCACCACGAGCGGCCCGCCTTCGAAGGCCTCACAGGTACCGCCGCCGCATTGCTGGACGATGGTGCAGTCGAACGACGCCGCGAGCGTCGGCGCGGGGGCAAGTGCCAGAACGGCAAGCAGGGCGTGGCGCAAGGGCATGGTCATCCTCCCAGAAATGAACGGCGGACCTCGGGGTCGGCCAGAAGGGCCTTGCCGGTGTCGGTGAAACGGTTGCGGCCCTGCACCAGGACAAAGCCCTTGTCGGCGATGTCCAGCGCCTGCCTCGCGTTCTGTTCGACCATCAGGATGGAAATCCCGGTGCGTGCAACCTCGATGATCCGGTCAAAAAGTTCATCCATCACGATGGGGGACACCCCTGCGGTGGGTTCGTCCAGCATCAGGACGCGCGGCTGTGTCATCAGCGCGCGCCCCACGGCAACCTGCTGGCGCTGGCCGCCAGAAAGTTCACCTGCCGCCTGATATCGTTTGGTCTTGAGGATGGGAAACAGATGGTAGACCTGCTCCATCGTCGTGTTGATGTCGTCGCGGCGCAGAAAGGCACCCATTTCAAGGTTTTCCTCGACCGTCATCGAGGTGAAGATGTTGGATGTCTGGGGCACGAAGGCCATGCCCTTGGCCACACGCGCCTGCGGCGAAAGTGTCGTGATATCCTCGCCGTCCAGCCGCACCTGCCCGCCGCGCAACTTGAGCATGCCAAAGACCGCCTTCATCGCGGTGGACTTGCCTGCGCCGTTCGGGCCGACGATGACGGCGATTTCGCCCGGCTCGACTGCGATGGTGCAGGAATGCAGGATATCGACCGGCCCGTAGCCGCCTGTCATGGCCTCGCCGATCAGGAAGGGTTCAGCCATGGCTGGCGGCCTCCTTCACCTTGTTCTTGAGCCCGGTGCCGAGGTAGGCCTCGATCACCCGTTCGTTGTTCTTCACCTCGTCCGCGGTGCCCTCGGCCAGCACGCGGCCCTCGGCCATCACGATCACCGGGTCGCACAGGCGCGCGATGAAATCCATGTCATGCTCGATCACGCAGAAGGTATAGCCGCGTTCCTTGTTCAGCCGGATGATGGCATCACCGATGGTGTTCAGAAGCGTGCGGTTCACCCCGGCGCCAACCTCGTCCAGAAAGACGATCTTGGCGTCGACCATCATGGTGCGGCCCAGTTCCAGCAGCTTTTTCTGCCCGCCCGAGATCATGCTGGCCTTCTGGTCGGCAAGGTGGCTGATGGTCAGGAAATCCAGCACTTCGTCGGCCTTCTGGCGGATGCGCTTCTCCTCGGCGGCGACACGGCTACGGGCAAACCAGCTGTTCCAGATCCGCTCACCCGCCTGATCCGGCGGCACCATCATCAGGTTCTCGCGCACGGTCATGCTGCCGAATTCATGCGCGATCTGGAAAGTGCGCAGAAGGCCCTTGTGAAAAAGGACATGCGGGGGCAGACCCGAGATATCCTCCCCATCCATCAGCACACGGCCACTTGTCGGAGGCAACCGACCGGCGATCACGTTGAAAAGCGTGGTCTTGCCCGCGCCGTTCGGCCCGATCAGCCCAGTGATCGACCCAGTCTTGATGGTCAGCGATGCGCCGTCAACAGCCCGGAAGCCGCCGAAATGCCGGTGCAGGTCTTCGACAACGATCATCCGTTTCCCCCTGCGTCCAGCCTCTGCCACTGGGGTTGCCAGGCGGGCCGGTACGTATGCAACGGCCCGGGGAGATGCCCGGGCCGCTGTGGTCTGTCAACCTGAAATCAGGATCAACGGAACTGGACGGTTTCGTAGACGCCGCCCTTCACCTCGAACTGCCGATAGCGTCCGGCGCTTTCGCCCGGTCCGATCAGCGTGACGCCCGAAGCACCGTCATAGTCGATCGCCTTGCCTTCGGCGATCAGTTCCAGCGCCTTGCCGATTTCGCCCGGCAGGATCTTCACGCCCGACCCGTCAGCCGGGCCGTTCGCGATTTCAAGGATCTTGTCCTTGTAGACCTTGGGGTCGGTCGATTTGGCGGCCTGCATCGCAAGCATGATCAGGGCTGCCGCGTCATAGGACTCCATCGAGTAGGGCGAGGTCGCATCGAAAGGTTCGGCGGCGGTCTTGCCCATCTCTGTCAGGATCGCGGCACCGGCCGAATCCGAACCGGCCACCTGGCCGTAGGACCCGTCAAGCGCCGGACCGATGGCCACGGGCAGGCTGTCGCCCACCATGCCGCCGGGAAGGCCGAACTGGGTGAAGGCCCCGGTGTCAAGGGCTGCCTGGATGATGCCTTTGCCACCCTGGTCAAGATAGCCCGCGACGACCAGAAGGTCGCCACCTGCCGAGGCCAGAGCCGCGACTTCGGCCGAATAGTCGGCCTTGCCGTCTTCGTGGGCTGCGTTGATCGTGATCACGCCGCCCTTGGCCTGGAAGGCCGTGGCAATCGCTTCGGCCAGACCCTTGCCGTAGTCGTTGTTGGTGTAGGTCAGCGCGATCGACTTGACGCCCTTTTCGGTCAGGATGTCAGCCATGACTTCGCCTTCGCGCGCGTCCGACGGGGCGGTGCGGAAGAACAGGCCGTCATCTTCAGCCGTCGTGAGCGCCGGCTAGGTTGCCGACGGCGAGATCATGACCATCCCGTTCGGCCGGGCCACGTTCTGCAAGACCGCGCCGGTGATGCCCGAGCAGTCGCCGCCGATCATCCCCTTGATGCCTTCAGCGGTGATCAGACGTTCCGCCGCAGCAGTGCCAGCGGCGGTGTCAATCGCGCAGGTGCTGTCGGCGCGCACGCCCACAACGGTCGAGCCGTCCATGAACTTGCCCGAATCCGACGCCTCTTTCATCGCAAGATCGGCCGCTGCGGCCATGTGGCCGGTCAACGATTCGATTGGCCCGGTAAAGCCGATGAAGATGCCGAGCTTGACTTCTTCAGCCGAAGCGGCGCCAGCCAGTGCAGCAGAGGCCACGGTCGCCAAAAGCAGTTTTTTCATTGTTGTCTCCCTAAGTGGATCGCAATCCTGCCGGAGACCCTAGTTGGGCAAAATCGAAAAGAAAAGCGGTTTGACAGCGGACGCAAGGTCAGCCGGGTCAACCCGGGCGCGGCCAGTTGTGAATGGACGTTTACCGGGGATGCAATAGGTTTAACCGGCGACAACCCAAGGAGGATCGATGCCGCGTGTCCTTTGCCTGACCCTGTATGCCGCCCTTGCCGCAACCCCGGTTCTGGCGGACGGAACACTCGCCACCTCGGGCGGCGTGATGTCGGTGACGGTGGTTGCCCGGGGGCTGCAAGAGCCGTGGGCCATCGGCTTTCTGCCGGGTGGAGCCTTTCTTGTCACTGAACGCGACGGTGCGCTGAAGCTTTTTTCGGCGCCGGGGTCGGATGCGATTCTGGTCGACGGCCTGCCCGAGGTCGAGGCTGACGGGCAGGGCGGGCTTTTGGACCTTCTGGTTCCCGCCGACTTTGCCACCAGTCGCGAGATCTGGCTGTCCTATTCCGATCCTCGCCCCTCGGGGGCGGTGACCGCGCTTGGCAAGGGGGTGCTGTCTGAGGATGGGACGCGGCTGGACGGCTTCACGCAGGTCTTTGCGATCCCCGAAGGCACGTCGGGCGGACGCCATTTCGGGTCGCGCATCGTCGAGGCGGCGGATGGCACCATCTTTCTGACGGTGGGTGACCGTGGCACCGGCCCGGACGGCATGCAGGCGCAGGACCCTGGCCGGGGCGAAGGCAAGGTCATCCACCTTTTGCGCGACGGTCAGCCCGCGACATCGCTTCCGGGCGCGCTGCCTGGCGTCTTCAGCCTTGGCCACCGCAACCCGCAAGGCGCCGCGCTGGACCTTGCGGGCCGCCTGCTGGTCAGCGAACACGGTGCGCAAGGCGGGGATGAGTTGAACCTGGTTCAGCAAGGGCGCAACTACGGCTGGCCGGTCATCACCTATGGCGTCAACTACGACGACCAGCCGATTGGCGAGGGCAACGCGAAGGCCGGGATGGAACAACCCTTGCATTACTGGGACCCGTCAATCGCGCCCTCGGGCCTGGTCGTCTATTCGGGCCGGCTGATCCCGGACTGGCGGGGGGACATTCTTTTCGGATCGCTCAACAGCGACTTCCTTGGCCGGCTTGACCCCGACACCCCGGCAGCGACCGGATTTGCCGAGGAACGCCTGTCCAGCCCCGAGACGATCCGCGTGCGCGACGTTGTCGAAGCGCCGGACGGGTCGATCTGGTTCCTGTCGGTCGGGAACGAGGCGGCCTACCGGCTGGCACCATCGGCCGAGTGATCCTGCCGCCAGGCACCACATGCAGTTACCGGTTCGGCGAATTGCCTTTGTTATTGGTCATGTCTTCGGCATAGTTGAGCCATTGACTGTGACCTGATCGGAGAAAAGCATGACCTTTACCGAGTCAATCAAGGCCGTCTACGGCAAGTATGCCACCTTTTCCGGCCGCGCGCGCCGACCGGAATACTGGTGGTGGGCCCTTTACATGGTTCTTGGCGGCATCGTCATTGGCGTGATCGAAAACTCGCTTGGTCTTGGCATGGGGCACATGGGCATGGGCGGGGGTGAGATGTCTGCCGGCTATGAAGGCGGGATCCTCACAGCGCTCTGGTCGCTTGGGAACCTGCTGCCCGGAATCGGCGTCGCCGTGCGGCGGCTGCATGACACCGACCGGTCCGGCTGGTGGCTGCTGATCGCGCTTGTCCCGCTGATCGGGGCGCTGGTGCTGCTGTATTTCATGGTCTCCGAGGGCACGCGCGGCGAAAACCGCTTCGGGGCCGAAATTCCGGTCTGAGATGGGCCAGCCAAACGGCTGGCGATCGTGCCGACGCGGGACGGCCTAGATCGACAGCCGGGGTATGGCGACAGCATGGCCGCCCTGGCCACCCTGCGTTCCGCGTTCGCGGTAGGGCGTGGTGTTGTAGTGGCTGCGATAGCATTTGGAAAAATGTGACGGGCTGGCGAAACCGCAGGCAAGTGCGACGTTGATCACGCTCATGTCGGTCTGCATCAGAAGGTTACGCGCCTTTTGCAGCCGCAGTTCCATGTAATAGCGCTTGGGTGAGCGGTTCAGGTAGCGCCGGAACAGACGTTCCAGCTGGCGGGTGGACATGCCCACATCCTCGGCCAGATCGGCGGGGGACATCGGATCTTCGATGGCCCCCTCCATCATCTGGATCACCTGGCTGAGCTTTGGGTGCCGCACCCCGATCCGCGTCGGGATCGACAGGCGCTGGGTGTCCTGATCCGTACGGATCGCGGAATAGATCAGCTGATCGGCCACGGTATTGGCCAGATCCTCGCCATGACCTTCGGCGATGACCCGCAGCATCAGGTCTATCGACGAGATTCCTCCGGCCGTGGTCCAGCGGTTGCCATCCATGACATAGACCGACTTGGTCAGCTTCACATCCTCGAATTCCTCGGCAAAGCCGTCCTGGTTTTCCCAGTGAATCGTCGCCTTGCGGCCGTCCAGCAATCCCGCCTTCGCCAGCGTATGCGCACCAGTGCAAAGGCCCCCGATCGTGACGCCGCGCCGGGCCTCGCGCCGCAGCCAGTTGATCACGCCCTTGGTGGTCATGCGCTGGATGTCGATGCCGCCACAGACCAGGACGGTGTCCTCGCGGTCCATCTCGTCAAGGCCGATATCCAGCCGGAAGGTCGCCCCGTTCGAGCAGGCCTTTTCCTGCCCCTCGCCGCACAGAAGCCAGGTGTAGAGCGTCTCGCCCGAGACCCGGTTGGCAATCCGCAACGGCTCGATCGCGCCGGCGAAGTTGATCATCGTGAACTTGTCCAAAAGCAGAAACACAAATCGCCGGGGGGCGTTGGTGTTCGCGATCTGGGTGGCCTTGCGCGTGCCGGGCGTCATGTCTGCGACCTGTTCATGTCGTTTGCGTGCCACCGAACCTGAATTCCTGGACCTTCGCAAGGCCTGATGCGCAGGGATTTCGTCCAATCGCCCTTTGCAAGGCCGAAATGCAGCGGTATACGGCACCGCGACCTTCAAGGGACCGGAGTAGGGACGATGACCAAGGGATGGACGAAATCGGCGTGGCGCGCAAAACCGCGGGTCCAGATGCCCGAATATCCCGATCAGGGTGCCTTGTCTGCGGTTGAAGCGCAGCTTTCGAAGTATCCGCCGCTGGTCTTCGCCGGTGAGGCGCGGCGGTTGAAGCGTGAGTTGGCCCTTGCGGCCGAAGGCAAGGCGTTCCTTCTGCAAGGCGGCGACTGTGCCGAAAGCTTTGCCGAGTTCAGCGCCGACAACATCCGCGACACCTTCCGGGTCATGCTGCAGATGGCGGTGGTGCTGACCTATGCCGCCAAGGTGCCGGTGATCAAGGTTGGCCGTATGGCTGGACAGTTCGCCAAGCCGCGTTCGGCCCCGACCGAGGTGATCGGTGGCGTGGAATACCCGTCCTACCGGGGTGATATCATCAACGGCTTTGATGCCACGCCCGAAGCGCGCACCCCCGATCCGCAGCGGATGCTGCAGGCCTATACCCAGGCGGCGGCCAGCCTGAACCTCTTGCGCGCGTTTTCGACCGGCGGCTTTGCCGATATCCACCGGGTCCATTCCTGGACACTTGGCTTTGCCGAAAGCGACAAGGCCGAACGCTACCGCGAGATGGCAAACCGCATCTCCGACGCGCTTGATTTCATGAACGCAGCCGGGGTGAACAGCGACACCGCGAACGAACTGGCGCGCGTGGATTTCTACACCAGCCACGAGGCGCTGCTTCTGGAATACGAAGAGGCCCTTGCCCGCGTTGACAGCATCACCGGCCAGAATGTGGCCGGATCCGGTCACATGATCTGGATCGGCGACCGCACGCGCCAGCCGGGCGGCGCGCATGTTGAATTTGCGCGGGGCGTCCTGAACCCGATCGGCCTGAAATGCGGTCCGACTACGACCGCCGAGGACCTCAAGG
>JAPLPF010000130.1:6138-12953 GCA_026400325.1 Rhodobacterales bacterium | reverse complement strand
ACCGGGCCGTACATGCGGTGCCGGGCGCGGTAGTCCATGAAGACGCGTGGATACATGAGGTAGCCGTTCAGGTCTTCGTCATCCACCGTCTCGCCTTCGGCCTCTTCGGCGCCAAGGCGCAGGTCTTCGGCCAGCTTCGCGCGGGTCGCCTCAAGATCGACCGGGGGCAGGTGCCGGCCGGGGCGGTCGGTCAGGGCGGGTTCGCCCTTCAGGACCTTTTTCAGGATGCCTGCAGGCCATCCACCCGGGGGCTGGCCAAGGTTGCCCTTCAGCATGTCTGCCACCGAGTCCGGGAAAGCCACGTCGATGGCGGGGTCTTCCACCTGCGCGCGGGTCAGGTTCTGCGCCACCATCATCAGCGCCATGTCGCCCACGACCTTCGAGGATGGTGTGACCTTGACGATATCGCCGAACATCTGGTTGGCATCGGCATAGGCCTGCGCCACCTCATGCCAGCGGTCCTCAAGCCCCAGGGACCGGGCCTGCGCCTTGAGGTTGGTGAACTGGCCGCCGGGCATTTCGTGCAGGTAGACCTCGGAGGCGGGGGCGGGGATGCCACTTTCGAACGCTGCGTATTGCCCGCGCACCTGCTCCCAGTAGTTGGAAATCTGACGGATCGCGCCGATGTCCAGCCCGGTGTCGCGTTCGGTGTTCTTCAACGCCTCGACGATCGACCCAAGGCAGGGCTGCGAGGTGCCGCCGCTGAACGCGTCCATTGCGGCATCCACCGCATCCACGCCCGCATCACAGGCGGCAAGGATCGTGGCCGCCCCCGCGCCGCTGGTGTCATGGGTATGGAAGTGGATCGGCAGACCCACCTCCTGCTTGAGCGCCTTGACCAGCACGCGGGCGGCGGCAGGCTTCAGAAGGCCCGCCATGTCTTTCAGGCCAAGGACATGCGCCCCTGCGGCCTTCAGCTCCAACCCCATCGCGACGTAGTATTTCAGGTCATACTTCGGACGGGCCGGGTCCAGAAGGTCGCCGGTATAGCAGATCGTGCCTTCGCAGACCTTGCCCGCAGCGACCACCGCGTCCATCGCGACGCGCATGTTCTCGACCCAGTTCAGGCTGTCGAACACGCGGAACACATCGACGCCGCTTTCTGCCGCCTGCTTTACAAAGGCCTGCACCACATTGTCGGGATAGTTGGTATAGCCGACACCGTTTGACGCCCGCAAAAGCATCTGCGTCATCAGGTTCGGCATCCGGGCGCGCAGGTCGCGCAGGCGCTGCCAGGGGCACTCCTGCAGGAAACGGTAGGCGACATCGAAAGTCGCCCCGCCCCAACATTCGACCGACAGAAGCTGCGGCAGGTTGGCGGCATAGGTCGGCGCCACGCGGATCATGTCGATCGACCGCATCCGGGTGGCAAGCAGCGACTGGTGCCCGTCGCGCATCGTGGTGTCGGTGATCAGCACCTTCTTTTGCGCCTTCATCCAGTCGGCAACCGCCTGCGGGCCTTTCTGCTCCAGAAGGTTCCGCGTCCCCATCGCAGGTTCCGCCTTCAGCGCGGGGGGTTTTGGCGCGCGCGCCTCGGCATGCGGTTTCGGGCGGCCGGCGGTTTCGGGGTGCCCGTTCACCGTGATGTCGGCGATATAGGTCAGGATCTTGGTCGCCCGGTCCTTGCGACGCTTGAAGTTGAAAAGCTCGGGCGTCGTGTCGATGAACTTGGTCGTGTAGGTGTCGTTCAGGAAGGTCGGGTGTTTCAGCAGGTTGATCACGAATTCGATGTTCGTGGCCACGCCCCTGATCCTGAATTCCCGCAAGGCGCGGTCCATCCGGGCAATCGCCTTGTCGGGGGTCTGGGCATGGGCGGTGACCTTGACCAGAAGCGAATCGTAATACCGCGTGATCACCGACCCCGCATAGGCGGTGCCGCCATCCAGCCGGATGCCGTTGCCGGTGGCGCTGCGATAGGCGGTCAGGCGGCCATAGTCGGGGATGAAGTTGTTCAGCGGATCTTCGGTCGTCACGCGGCATTGCAGCGCGTGGCCGTTCAGCCTGACCTCTGCCTGGCTTGCCACCCCGGTCGCTTCGGGCAGGGACTTGCCTTCCTCGATCAGGATCTGGGCCTGCACGATGTCGATGCCGGTGACTTCCTCGGTGACGGTATGTTCGACCTGCACGCGGGGGTTCACTTCGATGAAGTAGAAATCCTGCGTGTCCATATCCATCAGGAATTCGACAGTGCCCGCACATTCGTAATCGACGTGCGAACAGATGCGCTTGGCCATCTCGCAGACCGCCTCGCGCTGCGCCTGGGTCAGATACGGCGCGGGGGCGCGTTCGACGACCTTCTGGTTGCGGCGCTGCACGGTGCAGTCACGTTCCCACAGATGCCAGCAGTTGCCCTGCTTGTCGCCAAGGATCTGCACCTCGACGTGGCGGGCACGCAGGATCATCTTTTCCAGATAGCCCTCGCCGTTGCCGAAGGCTGCTTCCGCTTCACGCCGGCCTTCGCGAACCTTGGCCTCCAGCTCCTCCTCGTTCAGGATCGGGCGCATCCCCCGGCCGCCGCCACCCCATGAGGCCTTGAGCATCAGCGGATAGCCGACCTCGGCCGCCTGCCGCTTGATCAGCGCCATATCCTCGCCCAGGACTTCGGTCGCGGGGATGACGGGCACGCCTGCCGCCATCGCCACCCGCCGCGCGCTGGCCTTGTCACCCAAGGCGCGCATCGTTTCGGCGCGGGGCCCGATGAAGGTAATCCCGGCCTGATCGCAGGCATCGACGAAATCGGGGTTCTCGGACAAAAGCCCATAGCCCGGGTGGATCGCATCCGCTCCGGCCATCTTGGCCACGCGAATGATCTCGGGGATCGACAGATAGGCGCCCACCGGGGACAGCCCCTCACCGATCCGATACGCCTCATCCGCCTTGAAGCGGTGCAGGCCAAGCTTGTCCTCTTCGGCATAGACGGCGACGGTCTTCTTGCCCATCTCGTTGGCCGCGCGCATCACGCGAATGGCAATCTCGCCCCGGTTGGCAACAAGGATCTTCTTGAACTCGGGCATGTGCGGCACTCCGAAAGGCAGGACCCTGCCACCTTAGGGGTGCTGCATTGCGGCGCAAGGGGGATTGCCGCCGATTCCCGACAGAAATGCGACATGGCGGCCCTGGGGACGTTAGCGCAAACACCGGCGCACCGCACGGCCTGAACAATCAGGGAACGCAGGCCTTTCCCTTCGAAGCGAAGCATATATACTGGCCGCCATGAACGGTTGGGACGAAGATGAGGCTTTTGCAGCCGCCGCGGCGCCGATCCCGCTCTCGCAGCGCGCGCTGGCGGGTCGGGGGGCGGGGTTTGCGGATGCCGAATATCTCAAGGGCCTGAACAGCGCCCAGCTTGAGGCGGTGAACGCGCTGGACGGGCCGGTCTTGATGCTTGCGGGCGCTGGAACCGGCAAGACCAAGGCGCTGACGGCGCGGATCGTGCACCTGTTGCGCCAGCACCGCGCGCGAACGCATGAGATTCTGGCCGTGACCTTCACCAACAAGGCCGCGCGCGAGATGAAGAACCGCGTCCACACCATGCTGGGCGAGCAGGCCGAAGGGATGCCCTGGATGGGCACCTTCCACTCGTTGTCAGTCAAGATCCTGCGCCGCCATGCCGAATTGGTGGGGTTGAAGCCGAACTTCACCATTCTGGACACCGACGACCAGTTGCGCCTGCTGAAGCAGTTGATCGCCGCCGCCAACATTGACGAAAAGCGCTGGCCCGCCCGTTTGCTTGCCAGCCTGATCGACGGCTGGAAGAACCGCGCGCTGACGCCGGACAGGGTGCCGTCCTCGGACGCCAGCGCCTACAACAACCGCGGGACAGAGCTTTACGAGGCCTATCAGGACCGCCTCAAGACCCTGAACGCCACCGATTTCGGTGACCTGCTGCTGCATTGCGTGACGATCTTTCAAAAGCATGAGGATGTCCTTCAGCAATACCAACGCTGGTTCCGCTACATCCTTGTCGACGAGTATCAGGATACCAACGTCTGCCAATACCTCTGGCTGCGGCTTCTGGCGCAAGCCCACAAGAACATCTGCTGCGTGGGCGACGACGACCAGTCGATCTATGGCTGGCGCGGGGCCGAGGTCGGCAACATCCTGCGGTTTGAAAAGGATTTCCCCGGCGCGCAGGTGATCCGGCTGGAGCAGAACTACCGCTCCACCGCCCACATCCTTGCGGCCGCCAGCGGGATCATCGCGGCGAACAAGGGGCGGCTGGGCAAGACGCTGTGGACCGCCGGGGAGCCTGGCGAAAAGGTGCGTCTGATCGGCCACTGGGACGGCGAGGAAGAGGCCCGCTGGATTGGCGAAGAGGTTGAAGCGATCCAGCGCGGCACCCGTGGGATGGACCCGGTGGACCTGAACCATCAGGCGATCCTTGTCCGCGCCAGCCACCAGATGCGGGCCTTCGAGGACCGCTTCCTGACCATCGGCCTGCCGTATCGGGTGATCGGCGGGCCGCGCTTTTACGAACGTCAGGAAATCCGCGACGCGATGGCCTATTTCCGGCTTTCGGTCAGCCCCGATGACGATCTGGCGTTTGAGCGGGTGGTGAACCTGCCCAAGCGCGGCCTTGGCGACAAGGCGCAGGCCGACATCCAGCGCATGGCGCGGGTTGCAGGAGTCTCGCTTCTGGACGGCGCGCGTGAGGCGGTGGCGAAATCCGCCTTCGGCGGCAAGGGTGGCGCGCAACTGCGCAGCTTTGTCGAAGGCGTGGACCGTTGGCACATCGCGACCCTGCACCCCGAATACGACCACATCCGCCTGGCTGAGACGATCCTTGAGGAATCGGGCTACACCGAGATGTGGCAAAACGACAAGACGCCCGAGGCGCCGGGACGGCTGGATAACCTCAAGGAATTGGTCAAGGCGCTGGAGCAGTTCGACAACCTGCAGGGCTTCCTTGAACACGTCTCCCTCATCATGGACAATGAGACGGAAGGCGCGGAGGAGAAGGTCACCATCATGACCCTTCACGCTGCCAAGGGGCTGGAATTTCCGGTGATCTTCCTGCCCGGCTGGGAGGATGGCCTTTTCCCCAGCCAGCGCAGCATGGACGAGACTGGCTTGAAGGGCCTGGAGGAGGAGCGCCGCCTCGCCTATGTCGGCATCACGCGGGCCGAGGCGCTGTGCACCATCAGCTTCGCTTCCAACCGCCGGGTTTACGGCCAATGGCAAAGTCAGCTGCCCTCACGCTTCATCGACGAGCTTCCTGCCGACCATGTCGAGGTTCTGACCGCCCCCGGCCTTTATGGCGGCGGCTATGGGGCTGCCGCGCCCGTCGGATTTGGGGCAGGGTTCGGATCCAATCTTGAAGAAAGGGTGTCGAAGGCTGACGTCTACAACTCGCCCGGCTGGCGGCGGATGCAGGAACAATCTGCGCTGCGCCCGATGCGGCAGCCGCAGGAGGCGCGGCATGTGGTGATCGACGCCGAAGCGGTGTCACCTTACGTCCTGGGGGACCGGGTGTTTCACCAGAAATTCGGCTACGGCGAGATCTTCGCCATCGAAGGCGACAAGCTGGATATCGAGTTTGACCATGCCGGGTCGAAAAAGGTGGTTGCGCGCTGGGTGATCCCGGCCGATCAGGCCGATGAAGTGCCGTTCTGAGGGGCCAAATCCCTTCGAAGGAATTTGCAGATGTTTTCGAAAAGATTTGGACCTAGCGGCGAAGACGTTCCAGAAGATGCACGCCAATCCCTGCCAACAGGCCCCAGAAGGCCGCCCCGATCCCGAAGGCGGCGACGCCGCTGGCGGTAACGGCAAGGGCCAGCGTGGCGGCAAAGCGCTGCTCGGGCACCGCGAAGGCCCCTGACAAGGCACCCATCAGCGGCGACAGAAGGGCAAGACCGACGAGGGCCACCATCACCTCGGCCGGGAGGGCGGCGAGAAGGGTGATGATCAGCGGCGCGAGAACACCCAGCAGCACCCAGAACCCCGCATAGGCAAGGCCGACCTTCCAGCGCTGGCTTTTGTCGGGGTGGACATCGTCGCCAAGGCAGATCGCTGCGGTGATTGCGGCCATGTTGACCATATGCGCGCCGACAAAGGCCGCAAGGGTGGAAAGGGCCCCGGTCACCAGCAGGGCCGGGCGGACCGGCGGGTCATACCCCGCCGCGCGCAGAACGGCAAAGCCCGGCAGGTTCTGCGATGCCATCGTGACAAGATAGATCGGCACGCCAAGACCAAGCAGCACCGCAAGGTCGAACTCGGGCGCGATGAAAGTGAAGGCAGGCAGCGGCAGCGCCAGGTCCGGCAGATGCGCGGCACCGGTGCCGAAGGCCAACGCCAGTCCAAGGCCAAGGGCTGCCAGAACGGCCAGGGCGGGATTGGCCAGCCGCACCAGCAGAAACACCGCGACCATCGGCAGGATCAGTGTGGGGGCAGCCTGCATCGTCAGCGCGCCCTTCAGGCAGAACGGCAAGAGGACCCCAGCCAGCATCGCCGCCGCCACGCCATCGGGGATCATCGCGACCAGCCGGCCCAGCGGCCTGATTGCCCCGGTCAGCAGGACCAGAACACCCGCCAGCGCGAAAGCTGCTACCGCCTGCGGCATCGTCACCCCGCTGGTCGCCGCGATCAGCGCCGCCCCCGGGGTTGACCAGGCCAGCACCACCGGGATGCGGGTTCCCCAGGACAGCGCCGCCGACCCCAAGGCCTTGGCCAGCGACACCGCCAGCAGCCAGCTTGCGGTTTCTGCGGGCGTCGCCCCAAGGGCCGCCGCCGCCGACAGGACCAGCGCGACAGTGGACCCGAAGCCGACAAGCGACGCCACGAGGGCTGCCGAAATCACCGAAATGCGCATGCCGCCT
>JAPLPF010000130.1:0-6068 GCA_026400325.1 Rhodobacterales bacterium | reverse complement strand
CCTTCCTGTACGGGTGGCGGACTATCGGCAGCGCATCGCGAATGTTCAAGGGGGGGTATTGCGGGGGGATGTTGCGGCGGTGCCAGGGAGGAGGAGAGGCACCGCCGCGGTATCAGACACCCAGGGAGGAGGAGAGGGCGCCCAATTCAGATGGGCCGTGTGGCCCGAAGAGGTGTGCGGCGGCGCCAGGGAGGAGGAGAGGCGCCGCCACAGTTTCAGACGACCCAAGGGAGGAGGAGAGGGTCACCCGATGATGTGGGGCGTTTTGCCCCGGTGTAAAGATGCGGCGATGCCAGGGAGGAGGTTGGCATCGCCGCTGATCGCGAAGGCCCCCGGGAGGAGGTGGGAGCCTCACGAAAACTCATTTGCCGTAGGCGGCCTCATGCGCAATCTCGGGGATCGACATCCGGGAAATCCCGAGGTCGTTCAGTTCCCGATCGGTCAGCGCGTTCAGCTCTGCCAGGGTGCGCCCATAGACGCGACGCTGCTGCACGGCCGTCAGGACAGTGTCCTTCAAGGCCAACAAACGCTCGTAAGCCCCTTTGCGGGCGACGCGGGTGGTGTTCACATAAGCCATGTCTATCCAAGCCTCTTGCAGTTCATGAGCAACGTTCTGTCGCGCTGTTAGGGGTAACATGGGGCATATGCTGCACCTGCACAATACTGCGCGCCTGCAATGCTGTCATGCAGCATCCGCATGGCTAAGGTCACGAAATTGTCATGATTTCTCAGCGTCTTCGCTGGAATTTTGAGCATTTGGTCAACAGCACTTGCCCTTCTGCGCAAAGATCACGACCTTAGTGGAAATCTTGTGCAGCGGAGAAAGCGATGACGGTCGATCGGGACGCGGTGATGCAGGTGCTGGGCGGGATTTCGCACCCCGACGGGGGGACAATCGCAAGCCGCGACCTGATTCGTGCCCTGACCGTCGAAGCCGGGGCGGTCCGCTTCGTGATCGAGACGGCAACCCCGGACGAGGCCCGGGCCCTGGCCCCCGCGCAAGCCGAGGCCGAAGCAAGGTTGCGGGCGCTGGCCGGCGTCACAAGTGTCCAGGTGGTGCTGACGGCGCACGGGCCTGCGCCGAAGGCGGCGCCTCCCTCGCTCAAGATCGGGCAGCATCCGACACCGCAACAGGGCGGGCCGCAGCGGATTTCCGGGATCGACCGGATCATCGCGGTCGCCAGTGGCAAGGGCGGGGTCGGCAAATCGACCGTCGCGTCGAACCTTGCCGTGGCACTTGCCCGCCAGGGCCGCCGGGTCGGCCTGCTGGACGCCGACATCTACGGACCAAGCCAGCCAAAGATGATGGGCGTCTCCAAGCGCCCGGCCAGCCCCGATGGCAAGATCATCGAACCCCTCGTCGCGCATGGGGTGACGATGATGTCGATCGGCCTGATGCTGAAAGAGGATGAGGCGGTTGTCTGGCGCGGACCCATGATCATGGGGGCGCTGCAACAGCTTTTGGGTCAGGTGGCCTGGGGGCGGCTTGACGTGCTGATCGTGGACCTGCCACCGGGGACCGGGGACATCCAGCTGACCCTGTGCCAGCGCACGCACCTGACCGGGGCCATCGTTGTCAGCACGCCGCAGGACGTGGCGCTGCTGGATGCAAGGAAGGCGCTGGACATGTTTTCCAAGCTGAAGACCCCGGTGCTGGGGCTGGTCGAGAACATGTCGACCTACATTTGCCCCAACTGCGGGCACGAAGCGCATATCTTCGGCCATGGCGGCGTGGCGGCCGAGGCGCGCAAGCTGAACCTGCCGTTCCTGGGCGAGCTGCCCCTGGCGCTGGACGTCCGTGTGGCAGGCGACAGCGGCACACCGATTGCCGCGACGGACAGGCCGTTGGCCGCGCCCTATGCCGCGCTGGCGCAAAGGCTGATTGCGGGCGGGATGGCCTGAGCCCAAGGCTGAGCCCGCGTCGACAGCCGGCCCGATCAGCGGCACGACGGGTATCCGTTGCTTTGTGGCCGAAACCTTGCGCTAGATCGGACGATCAGTGGCACAGGGGTGGCAGGCATGGCGGGCGAAACACCAGTTGCAGGAACCGCCACGGTGAACGGCGTTCTATGGGGCACGTCCGCGCGGGATTGGGCGCAGATCCAGGAAGGTCAGTTCAAGGCCGGGTTCGAGGCCGTCTTGCACCATTGCGATGTCGGTCCCGGAACCGACTATCTGGATGCGGGTTGCGGGGCAGGCATGGCCGCCATGCTGGCCGCTGGCCGCGGGGCCAGGGTGTCGGGCTTTGACGCCGCCGAGGCGCTTTTGGCCATCGCGCGGGAACGTGTGCCCGATGGTGATTTCCGCACGGCCGATCTTGAGTCGGTTCCCTTTGCCGATGCGTCCTTTGACGTGGTGACCGGCTTCAACGCGTTCCAGTTCGCGGGCGATCCGGTCAGGGCCCTGTCCGAAGCACGTCGCGTGGCACGTCCGGGGGGCAAGGTCGTCGTCATGACATGGGGTGATCCCGAGGGCATGGAGGCCGCCGCAATCGTCGGCGCGCTGCGGCCCCTGCTGCCCGCGCCGCCGCCGGGTGCTGCAGGGCCGTTCGCCCTGTCCGACAGGTTGAAACTGCAGCGCCTTGCCGAAGCGGCCGGTCTGACGCCGGAAGACGTGGTCGATGTCCACACCCACTGGAGTTATCCGGACGAAAGCACAGCCTTGCGGGGGCTTGGCTCCTCTGGTGTTGCGGCCCGCGCCAGGGGTCTTGTCGGCGCCGAGGCCCTGGATGCCGCGCACCTGGCGGCGCTTGCCCCGTTCCGGCAGGTGGATGGCGGATTCAGAATCCAGGCCTCGTGCCGGTTTCTGGTGGCACGGGCGTGACGATCCGGCTGCAGAGTCCCTGAAAAACGAATCATCTGGCACGGGATTTCACGGGAAAAGCGGACTTGACCGTGGCTTTCAGGCCCGAAAGATCGGTTTTGACCCGATAGTACCCCCCGAATGACGCCCTGCACCCATGTCCTGGCCTGAAAATTGGGAGTGTATGGGACACGAAACGCGCAAGCCGTGAACACAACATGTTGCGGTGTCCGTGAGCTTTGTTGTCTAGACCTGCCATTGCCGCTTCTCCTCGTCCACAAGATGCTGCTTCTGGTTCAGGTGTCGCACAAGATGTTGCCGGTCTTGCCCCAATATTTCCCTTGATTTCCCATCCCATCCCATGCACCTTGCCTTCACGACGATGCGATGGGCAGTGAAAGTCAGGGGCGGACCAAAGACCCCGAACAAGGCGTAGGCAGCTTCATACAGGCAGCCCCATTTCATCGAACGACAGAGATCCGGCGCGGGCGCGAGCAGACATCTCCCCCAGGTGGCGCGCGTAGCTGGACGCCCAGCGATGGGACAGCGGCGGATCGGGTAGTGGCAGCAACCCGATCCGCCCTTTTCATTTCTTGGCCCGGGTTTGGGGCCCGGGTTGCGGGTTTGGTTTTGAAAAGGCCTTGAAGGCGATGGCAGAGGCGTTCAGAGGCGAGGTCTACCAGAAGGTGGACGCCAAGGCCCGGGTGTCGATCCCGGCCGCCTTTCGTCGCATTCTTGAAGCCGATGATCCAGCCACGTCGGAAAACTCCCGCCCGCGCGTCTACATGGTCTATGGCGGCAAGACGCGGACCTTCGTGGAATGCTATTCCAAGCGCGGTGCCGACCAGCTGGCCGCCGACATCGAGGCGATGGACATGGGCTCGCCCGAACGGGTGCGGGCCGAGCGTGATCTGATCAGCCGGTCCGCGATGGTCGAGATCGACAGCGATGGCCGGATCGTGCTGCCCCTGAAAGTGCGCGAAAAGATGGGCTTTCCGGCGGACTTGCCGGCCACGGCCGAAGCGGCCTTTGCCGGCTTCACCAACCGTTTCCGGCTGTATCGCCGCGAAATCTATGAAGCGGAACTTGCCGAAGACGAAGATGACGACACCGATCCGCTGACGCTTGTCGGGCGGCACAAGCGGTCGGGTTAGGTCCATGCAGGGTCCGCTGCCAGGCCACCCGTCCGTCACCCCCCATGTTCCCGTATTGATCGACGCGATCCTGCGCGAATGCGCGCCGATCACGGGCGTCTGGGTCGATGGCACGCTGGGGGCTGGCGGCTATACGCGCGCCTTTCTGGATGCCGGCGCTGCGCGGGTGATCGGGATTGACCGCGATCCCCTGGCCCTGCAGATGGCTCAGGGCTGGGCCGCGCCCTACGGCGACCGGCTGCGGCTGGTGGCGGGCACATTCTCTGACCTTGATACCTTGGCGGGTGAACCACTGGACGGCGTTGTGCTGGACCTGGGCGTGTCCTCGATGCAGCTTGACCAGGCCGAACGCGGGTTTTCCTTCCTGCGCGACGGCCCGCTTGACATGCGGATGGGGCAATCCGGCCCAACGGCGGCTGATATGGTCAATGGCGCAGAAGAATCGGTGCTGGCCGATATTCTTTACATCTACGGCGAGGAGCGCGCCTCGCGCCGGATCGCGCGGGCCATCGTGGCCGCGCGCGAGGTGCAGCCGATCACCACGACCCTGCGTCTGGCCGAGATCGTTGCCCGCTGCCTGCCGCGCCCGAAGCCGGGCCAAAGCCACCCCGCGACGCGCAGTTTTCAGGCGATCCGCATCGCGGTGAACGCCGAGTTTTCCGAACTTGCCGAAGGACTTGCCGCCGCCGAACGCGCAGTACGGCCCGGCGGGCTTCTGGCGGTCGTGACCTTTCACAGCCTCGAGGACCGTATCGTGAAGCGGTTCCTGCAACTGGCCTCGGGCCAGGAGGCGAACGCCAACCGCTATGCCCCGGCGCGGACCGACATCACCGCCCGCTGGGACCTGGTAACCCGCCGCGCCGTTGCCCCCGACGACGCCGAGGTTGCACGCAACCCGCGCGCCCGGTCCGCCAAGCTGCGGGTCGCGCGACGTACGGCCGCCCCGGCCGTTGCCCTTGCCGCCACCGATCTTGGCCTGCCGGACGCAGGCCCGACAGACATCCGACCGAAAGGACGCCGCTGATGCGCCCCGTGCTTTATGTCCTCAGCTTTCTTGCCCTGATCGCGCTGGGCTTCTGGGCCTACCGCGAGAACTACGCAACGCAAGCGGCGCTGAAAGAGGTCGAAACCCTGCAGCGCCAGATCGTCGGCCTGCGCGAGGGGCTTTCGGTGCAACGGGCGGAATGGGCCTACCTGAACCGTCCGGACCGGCTGCGAAACCTTGCCACCGCCAACTTTGACAGGCTGGGACTGTTGCCGATGGACCCCTCGCAGTTCGGGTCGGCGGCTGCGGTGGCCTATCCCCGCAGCGAACTGCCGCAGATCGACTTTCCGGTCGACATCCAGGGTATGGTCCCCACCGAGGAGGGCCTCTGATGCGCATTCCGCTGCGCCCGCTGGCGCGTATCCTTCAGGCCCGGGAAGACGGGCTGAATCCGGACGCGATCGAAAAGGAAAACCTGCGCCTGCGCCATGAGGCCCTGCGCGAGAAGGTGCGCACTCGGGCCGAGTTCCGGCTTTTCATCCTGTGTGCAAGCTTTGTCCTGGCCTTCACCGCGATCGGGGCCCGGATGGGATTGATGGCGACCGAGCAACCGGTCGAGCCCCGCGCTTCGGCCCCCGGGGCCGAGATCATCGCCCAGCGCGGCGACATAACCGACCGCAACGGCCGGATTCTTGCGACGAACATGACAACCTACGCGCTTTACGCGACACCAAAGGTCATGGTCGACCCGAAGGGTGCAGCGAAAAAGCTGGCAGCAATCTTCCCCGACCTCAAGGCCAGTGATCTTGAGCGCCGCTTTACCGACGGACGCAGCTTTCTGTGGATCCGCAAGGTCGTGTCGCCCGAACAGATGCAGCTTGTGCACGAAATCGGCGACCCCGGCCTTCAGTTCGGTCCGCGCGAAATGCGGCTTTACCCCAACGGCACCCTGGCTGCCCATGTCCTTGGCGGATACTCCTTCGGCGCGGAAGGTGTCCGTTCCGCCGAAGTGATCGGCACCGCCGGTATCGAAAAGGCGCTGGATGCGCGGCTGCGCGACCCCGCGCAGGCCGGAACACCCCTGACGCTGTCGATCGACCTGTCCTTGCAGGCCACGATCGAAGAGG